>JACQVA010000201.1 GCA_016210005.1 Deltaproteobacteria bacterium
ACCCGGCAGGACCTCGCCAGTCTGCTGGAAAAACTCCACGCGAAGGAGTGTCCCCTTGCCAAAGCTGCGTGATTGCATGATCAAAATACGTCACCGTAATTGCGAGATGGAGTACTTAGTATGCTCCTGGGGACGCAAACGGCGTTGGGTTTTGGCATCGAACAATGTCTTTCGGACGACAACCACGTTTACGTAATCCTCAAGGCCAGCAGCGGAAACACCGGCGCACAGGTCACCGGCGTGGCATTGACAACCGGTAGCGCCAACCATTGCACCGAGGCCCCCGTGGTTCCGCCGTTCACTGCCGTCTTAACCGCGGTCGCGGTGGGGCAAGGTTCGCCGCTGCCCGACCGGATGCGCACGACGGTGCTGGATGGGTTCCTGAGCAACACGATTTCGTGTGCCGGTAACTTCAACGCGTCGGCCGGCGGCGGGAAGGGGGTGTTGACGTTGCCGGGCGGCACCCGCACCGTCAGCGCGGATGCGGGCTCGAGTACTGAAACGCTGGTCTCTGTAAGCACCGCAGACGCGGCCGTGCCCGCGGCGGTAGACCTGGCCTCCGTGAGCCGCGCGATTGCAGGGTGCTCGGTGGGTGGGACCACGATGGTATTCCCGTCGCCGGCCGGCGTAGTGGTTCAGTCCAATGTCACAACGGGTGAAGTATCTGGACAGAATACGACCTTGGACGACACCCAGGGAACTCACGTCGGCAACATGGATCCGGGTGGTGTTGGGACAACCCAGGCGACGCCCGACGGCTTCCTCCTGCGCAGCGACTGCGGCAGTGATCCGACGACCTGCCAGGTGATCGTCTTCGTGGCCACGGGCTCGGGGCCATACTCCGGCGCTTCGGCAGCAGGTTTCGCGGTCGACCAGACCCTGGCGGTCACAAGCACTGAGGGCGCGGCAACTAACGGCTTCGTGCCGCCGGCGCCCACACTGACGGCCACTTCTCCCATTCAAACGGCGACCCGAAAGCCGCCGCCGGCCACACGCACGCCGACTCCCACCTTTCCGCCGTGCGTGCTCGACGGCGTGCTTGGCCGCGGCGAGCAGTGCGATGACGGCAATGCCGTTAACGGTGACGGCTGCGACAATAACTGCCGGTATGAGTTGATCCCGGGCAATGGTGCGAGGAGCAGCGTGACCGATCAACGGGCCTGCCTGCTCGAGTGGTCGGTGGTCAATCCCAACAACGTCCCGGCGCTTGACTCGCGCGGCCGCCCGAACTCGACGCAGAAGTGCAGGAATGGTGATGCCACGTGTGATTTCGGCGCCGATCCCAACGCCTGCGAGTTCCGCGTCGTGGTCTGCTTGAACAACGTCGACCCGCGTTTGTCGGCTTGCCCACAGCTGGGCGTCGCCGATCCGGTGCGCGTCTTGTCACCTCACGCGCTGCGCGATGCTGCCAACAACGCCAGCCTGAACGCAGCCCTGCGCAACTTGCGCGACTTCGCCAGCGACAACAGCGGGCTGTCACTACCGGTGGAGGCCGCGCAGACCGGGCTGTGCTCGGCCCCGTTCGCGGTCCGCGTGCCGGTGCGGTCACCTGTCGGCCGGGTCGCCTTGGCGACGCTTACCAGGTCGTTCGAAAACTCGCCGCGCTGGCTGACCGACGTGGACCGGTTGACTCTGGTGTGCACGCCGTAGCGCCGTCACGACATCGCCGGCCACGGGAGCACCGCAATGAATGTTACGAGCTAGTGGCCGCAGTCAACAGCGCGCTTGACGGCTGCGTGAGCAGTTGAACAGTTGAACGGCGCGCTGAAGGAGGCGGGACCGTATCACGAATCGGCCGCACCTGGGGCCACGTCGCAGACGCTGGTGTCCTCAGGGCCGCTCGGCGACCGCGATGATCGACTGGCCGAAGGGCGGGCCGATCGCACCTTCGAGCTTGCGCAGCAGCGGCACCAGCCGATCGAACAGCCCGAGCTGGCGCGCCGGCAGGAGCCGGCGGCGCAGTACTACGCCGTTGAGGTACCAGCCGGCGACGCCGAGCATATTCATGTAAGCCGTGCGCCGTAAGCTAAAGCCGGCGGCCGTTATCGCCAGCTCGAGCTCGTGGCGCCGGTAGCGCCGCAGATGATGGTCGGCCGCATCCATGCTGCCGTACAGCCAGGGAAACGCCGGCACCAGCAAGATCAGCCGGCCGCCCGGCTCCAGCAGCTGCCAAAACGAGCGCAGCAGTCCCCGGTCATCTTCGATATGTTCCAGGAAGTTGAGGCAGGTGATGGTATCAAGCCTCTCCGCTGTGAGCGCCGTTAGCTCAGCACTCGTTACATCGAGGCAGTGCGTGCGTAGCACCCGGTTGCCGCCGCAGCTGCGTTCGAGCTCGGCCAAGGCCGCCGGGTCGGCATCGAGGCCGATCACCAGTTCGGGATCGCTTTCAAGCAACCGCCGGGTGACGTTGCCGACGGCGCAGCCGACGTCGAGGATGCGCCGGCCGAGGTCGGCACGGATCGCCTCGTAGATCCAGCGATTGTAGTGCTCCGCCTTTTGCAGGCGCCGCTGAATCGCCAGACTGTTGGGGCTGACGCTCATGCGCCCCAAGTGCTGCGCAAGCGCTCGCGCCGCTTTACCTCTTCGAGAATCTTGCTCAACGCCCCACCCATGATGAGCTGAATCCCGACCAGCACGAGCGTGGCGCCGGTAAACATGTACGACCAATGGATGTTGATCTTGCCGGTGCTGGCGTACTCGAAAATGGTGGCGTGGTTGAGCAGCGCTGCCGCGGCGATCAGCGCCATACCGGCGCGGATGCTCAACCGAAACACCCGCCGATCGAGCAGCAACCGCGCCAGTTGCCCGACGCCTTTGCGATCCGGAATCGGTACGCGCTCGGTGAGCGCCAGCACCCGGGTAGCCAGCAACCCGAAGTAGGCGGTCTCGATCCCGCCGACCAACAGCACCATCACTGTGAACAGCCGGTAGATTTCCCAGTCCTCGACCCGCCGGAACTCGAAATAGTACCAAAGCGCCGGCAGGCTGAGATAGAGCGCGCACGCCAGCAGCAACCCGCCCGCCAACAAGAAAAACTTGAGCGGGTTGTACTCGAGCACCACCCGCATGATGGTGCGAAGAAAACGGACGCCGTCGCCAACCACGCGCAGCTTCGACTGCCCGACCCGTTCGTCGTAAGGGATGGGCACCTCGACGACGCTGAGCCCTTCGTGAAGGGCCCGCGCACTCATGGCGACGATGAAGTCGAGCCCGTCCGAGAGCGGGAACAACCGCGGCAGCACGGAGCGCCGAAACACCCGCATGCCACTGCCGCCGTCGGAGATCCGCGTCGTCCCGCTCCAGCCGATCAAGCGGGCAAACAGCAGGTTACCGAGCTTGCGGATCACCGGCATACGGCTGTGCGCGCCGAGCATGCGCGAACCGACCACCATGTCGGCCCCTTGTGCGCGCAAGGTGTCGTAGAGCGCCGGCAGCGATTCCGGGGGATAGGTGCCGTCGGCGTCAAGAAATGCGATCGCCTCTCCGGCCGCTTGGCCAAAGCCGGTCTTGAGCGCCGCGCCGTAACCCTGGTTGTTGCCGCAGTTCACCAGTTTCACCCCGGCACAACCGGAGACGATCTCGGCCGTGCGGTCGGTCGAGCCGTCATTGACTACGATCACCTCGATGCCCGCGCCGGCGGGCAAATGCTCCGCTTGCCGGCGCACTCGTGCCAGCAACGCCGCTATCCCGCCCTCCTCGTTGTAAGCCGGAATCACAATGCTGAGAGCCACCGGCTCCGCCCGCTCACCGGCACGGCGGTCGAAAGGGCTGGCGGCGGCGGATTGAGCAGTGGGGTCGGCAGCAGCCATGGGCGGGAATTCCAACCGCACCTTAGCGCTTCGCCGGCGCGCCGGGCAAGGCGAGCACTCGCTTGGGGGGGTGCGACAAATCTGTGGGTAACGTGCAGCCGACCGGGCAAATCCTCACCAGTCTGACAGTGCTGTGTGCTGTCAGGCCGAGGCCCATGGCCGAAAGGGACGCAATTTGTCATCTTCCGGGCGCGGCGCCACTTCTTCAGCTGCTTCTCCCGCACGATTGCGGTCTCTGCGCAGCCGTGCGCTTCGTAGTAGACCAGCTTGTCAATGCCGCACTTGGCCGAAAAACCCTCCACTACCTTGCTCTTATGCTGCCACACCCGCGTTGCCAGCTGTGAGGTCACCCCAATGTACAGCGTGCCGTTCCGTTTGCTGGCCAGGATGTAAACGCA
>JACQVA010000202.1 GCA_016210005.1 Deltaproteobacteria bacterium
GGTCTGAGCTGCGATCAGCTCGATCTTCCAGGCGCGGCGCCACTTCTTCAGCTGCTTTACTCCCGCACGATTGCCCTCTCTGCGCAGCCGTGCCATTCGTAGTAGACCAGCTTGTCAACCCGTACTTGGCCGAAAAACCCTCCACTACCTTGCTCTTATGCTGCCACCCCCGCGTTGCCAGCTGTGAGGTCACCCCAATGTACAGCGTGCCGTTCCGTATGCTGGCCAGCATGAAAACGCAGAACTGCTTGTCCATAGCGCCAAACGCCAAACTGGATTCCCGCTTTCGCGGGAATGACGGCCATAACACCGAACCACGTTACCCACAAATTTGTCGCGCACTCCGGCGAAATATTCGCGCGGCCGCAAGAGCCAGCGCACGCCGGCGGTAATCTAGCCGGCGAAGAAATGCAGCGAGCGCTCGACGAAGCTCATCACCGGGCTCCAGTACAGGCCGAGCGCAACGGTGGCGCCGGCGAGACCCCACAGCAACGAGCCGTCGTGTACTCCAACCACCACCGTGCCCTCGCCGCCGGCGGGTTGATCGAGGAACATGGCCTTGACGATGCGCGCGTAATAGTAGAGTGAGACGACGCTGTTGGCGACGCCGACCAGCGCCAGCAGGTAGAACTGCCGCTCGATGACGGCGGCGAAGAGGTAGAACTTGCCGATGAAGCCGCCCAACGGCGGCAGCCCGGCGAGCGAGAACAGAAAGATCGCCATCGCCACCGCCGGCATGGCCCCGCCGCGCCAGGCCAGACCGCGATAGGCCTCGATATCCTCGCGTCCGGTGCTGTTGGCCACGATCATCACCACCAGGAAGGCGCCGATGTTCATCAAGTAGTAGGCGATCAGGTAGAACATCATCGCCCGCAGCCCGTCGTTGCTCAGCACCACGAACCCCATGAGGATGTAGCCGGCATGCGCGATGCTCGAATACGCCAGCAGCCGCTTGAGGTTCTGCTGCGACAGCGCGGCGAAGTTGCCGAGCGTCATGGTGATCATCGACAGCACCAGCACCAGCTGCGGCCACTCGATGCCGGGTAGCGCCGTCCACAGCCCGCTCGGCGCCAGTTGCGAGATGGCCGGATAGAAGAACCGGATCAGCAGCGCAAAGCCTGCGGCCTTGGAACCTACCGACAAGAACGCCGCAATCGGAATCGGAGCGCCCTGATAGACGTCGGGCGCCCACATGTGGAACGGCACCGCCGCGATCTTGTAGCCGAAGCCGGTCAGCGTCAGCACCAGCGCGATGAACAGCGCCAGCTGATTGCTGCCGCCTTGGCTGAGGGCGGCGTTGATCCGGGCGTAGTCCATGCTCCCGGCCAGACCGAAGATCCAACTCATGCCGTAGATCATCGTGCCCGAGGCGACGCCGCCGTAGATCAGGTACTTGACCGCGGCTTCGCCCGAGCGCCGGCTGTGCTTGAGAATGCCGGTGAGCACGTACGAGGTCAGGCTGACGAACTCGAGCGACAAATAGGCCATGAGCAAGTTCGCGCTCGAGGCCATGAAGCACATCCCCAGCGCGCTCGAGAGCAGGATGCCGTAGTACTCACCCTGGTTCGAGCGCCGCGCTTCACGCGATGTGAGCGACATCCACACCGCCGCCAGCGTCGCCAAGATGAAGATGACTTTGAAGAAGCTGGCGAAGCGATCGTGAATGACCATGCGATTGAACAGGCCGGCATCCGCACGCCCGGCGACCGCCCAAACCGCGACCAGGACGAGGGCGCCACCGACCAGCGCGATCTCGCCGATGCGCTCCTTGGCCGCGATCACCAAGTCGCCGACAAAGACGCTGAGGATGGCGAGCGTGAGGATCAGCTCGGGCAGCAGGTACGGCAAGCTGTGCACGTTGTCGAGGCTCATGACCGGCTTCTCGCGGGTTTCGCTAATCGCACCACGGCTGCGTTCACAGGTACGGCGCGACCATCTGGTTGAGCTGGTGCAGCGACTGGGTCATGAGATCGAGCACCGGGGCGGGATAGACACCGAGCACGATCACGATCGCCCCGAGCGGTAACAGCGTGAACAGCTCGCGTCCGTTGATCTCGGGGAGCGTGGCGTATTTCTCGTTGACCTTGCCGAAATACATGCGCTGCATCGTCCACAGCATGTAACCCGCGGTCAGGATCACGGCGGTGGCGGCTATCGCCGTCAGCAACTTGGCCGACTGCCAGGAGCCGAGCAGCACCAGCACCTCGGAGATGAACGCCGACAGCCCCGGCAACCCCATGGCGGCAAAGAACGCCAGCGCGGTGACCCCCGTATAAACCGGCATGGTCGTGGCCAACCCGCCGAAGCCCTCGATCTGGCGGTGATGGGCCCGGTCGTAGATCACGCCGACGAGTAAGAACAGCATAGCGGTGACGGTGCCGTGGTTGAACATCTGCATCACCGCGCCGCTGATGCCCTGCTGGGTGAACGATGCCATCCCGAGCATGACGTAGCCCATGTGGCTGATGCTGGAATAGGCGACCAGCTTCTTGAGGTCCTTCTGCGCCATCGCGCAGAGCGCGCCGTAGACGATGTTCCAAGTGCCGAGCGCAGCCAGGAAGTAGTAGGCCAGATCGGCGGTGGCGAGCGGCAGGATCGCGAAGTTCACCCGCAGGATGCCGTAGGTGCCCATTTTGAGCAGGACGCCGGCGAGGATGACCGAGATCGCCGTCGGCGCCTCGACGTGGGCGTCGGGCAACCAGGTGTGAAACGGGAAGGCCGGAATCTTGATGGCGAAGCCGATGAACAGCGCGATCCAGACCACCAGCTGGAACTGACGGCTGTAAGTGGCGTTGTTGGCGATCAGCTGGGTCATGTCGAGCGTGTGCGGCTCGTTGTAGAAGTACAAGGCAAGGATGGCCAACAGCATGAGGGCGCTGCCGACCAGGGTGTAGAGGAAGAACTTGATGGCGGCGTACTCGCGCCGCGGGCCGCCCCAAATGCCGATGAGGAAGTACATCGGCAGCAGCATCACTTCCCAGAAGACGAAGAAGAGCAGGAAGTCGAGCGCGACGAACACGCCCATCATGCCGGTATCGAGCAGAAGGAAGAGCGCAAAGTAGCCCTTCACCGCCTTGTCGATGCCCCACGAGGCGAAGATGCAGATGAAGCTCAACAGTGCCGTCAGTAGCACCATGGTGATGCTGATGCCGTCGACCGCGACGAAGTACTCGGCCTTGAACGAGCCCAGCGTGATCCAGGGGGCGCGCTCGATCAGCTGAAAGCCCGCCTGGGTGCGGTCGAAGTTGACGAACAGCCAGACCGCCATCAACAGCGGCGGCACGGTGGCGGCCGCCGCCGTCCACTTGATCAGATTGTGCTGCGCGCGCGGCAGACACAGAATCAGCGCCGCGCCCAGCAGCGGAATGAAGGTCATGTAGGTCAGAATGTGCGCCATCGTCTTACACCTCAGGCCTTGCGGCTCACATCACGCGTAGAATCAGAATCGCCACCGTGGCGACCGCGATCACATAGAGGTAGCCGTTGATGCTACCGGTCTGCAGCTGGCGAAAGCGCGTGCCCACGCCCATGCTCAGCGCCGCCACGCCGTTGACCATGCCGTCGATGACGTAGTTGTCGAACAGCCCGTGGAGCCACGACACGCCGCGCGTCAGCGTCGCCGCGCCGTCGACCATGAAGTCGATCACGTAGCGGTCGAACGCCGCCGACGCTCGCGTCAGGAACATGGTGAAGCGGATCACCGTGGCCGCGTACAGCTCGTCGACGTAGTACTTGTTGAACAGCCACTCGTAGAGCTTGCCGGCGCGCCACGCGATCACCATCGGGATGGCCGGCTGCACCAGGTAACAAAAGTAGGCGATGCCGATGCCGGCCGCGGCAATCGCGACCGAGGCCGCCATCAAGAGGTACTCCAGCGCCTGGGAATGATGCTCGGCGTGGGCAGCGTGGCCGCCGTGGCTGAAAACCGGCGCGAACCACTCCTCGATGCGATTGGCCCCACCCAACGCCGGCGGCACGCCCAGCACGCCGGCGAGCACCGCCAGCAGCGCCAGGATCATCAACGGGTAGGTCATCACCGCCGGTGATTCGTGCAAGTGCTCTTGGGTGTGATGGTCGGCCCGGCACTCGCCCCAGAAGGTCAAGAACACCTGGCGGAACATGTAGAAGGCGGTCATCCCGGCGCCGGCAAATCCCAGCAGCCAGACGAAGACACTGCCGTGCTCGCCGGAGAAGGCTTTCCAGAGAATCTCATCTTTCGAGAAGAAGCCGGACATCGGCGGAATGCCGGCAATCGCCAGGGTCGAGAGCAAGAAGGTCCAGTGCGTCACCGGCATCCATTTCTTGAGCCCGCCCATCTTCTGCATGTCCTGCTCGCCGTGCATGGAGTGGATAACGCTGCCGGAGCCGAGGAATAGGCAGGCCTTGAAGAAGGCGTGCGTCATCAGATGGAAGATGCCGGCAGCGTAGGCGCCGACGCCCATCCCGATGAACATGTAGCCGAGCTGGCTGACGGTGGAGTACGCCAGCACCCGCTTAATGTCGTTCTGCACCAGCCCGATGGTGGCGGCGAAAAAGGCGGTGAGCGCGCCCACCCAGGCGACGACGTGCAACGTCGCCGGCGCCATCGAGAACAGGAAATTGAGCCGGCCGATCATGTAGACCCCGGCAGTGACCATGGTGGCGGCGTGGATCAGCGCGCTCACCGGCGTCGGGCCGGCCATGGCGTCGGGCAACCAGACGTAAAGCGGGATCTGCGCCGACTTGCCGGTGGCGCCGACGAAGAACAGCAACGTGACCGCGGTGGCCACGCCCATGCCCCAGATCAGCTGGCCGTCGAGCAGATGCGCGTGCGCTTGCAGCTCGCGGAAGGTCAGCGTCGGGTGCCCGAGCCCATCGAGCGTCCAGAACAGCAGGAACACCCCGAGCATGAAGCCGAAGTCGCCGATGCGGTTGACGATGAACGCTTTGCTGCCGGCGCTGGCGTTGTTCCAATCCGAGTACCAGAAGCCGATCAGCGCATAGGAGCACAAGCCGACGCCTTCCCAGCCGACGAACATCAGCAGCAGGTTGTCGCCGAGCACGAGGGTGAGCATGGCGAAGGTGAAGAGGTTGAGAAAGGCGAAATAGCGCCAGTACGACTTCTCCTCGTGCATGTAGCCGACCGAGTAGATGTGGATCAGCCCGCCGACGCCGGTGACCACCAGGATCATCACCGCGGAGAGCGGATCGACCTGGAAGGCGACCTCGGCCTTGAGGCCGCCGACGTCGATCCAGGTCCACAACGAGTCGAGCAGCAGCCGCTGCTGCGGCTCCAGTTCGAGGAGGTGGGCGAAGGCGCGCACCGAGATCAGAAACGCCACCATCACCGGTGCGCAGGCAATGAAGCTGATCGCCCGCTTGCCGGCAGCCCGCTGGATCAGCGCGCCCGCCACGCCATTGATCACGGCGCCGATGAGCGGCAGGAACACGATCCAACGCAGATAGTCGACGTTTATTGGGTGCTCCATCCTGGCCTCGTCCTGCGCCTCTCTTGCACGAAGTGTGATTGGCTTGCGCCGATCGCTCGGGTTCGGTCAGATCGCCGTGCCGGGTGAGCCCGCGCACCGCGCCGCCGTTACCCCCGCAACGTCTCGGTGGCCTCCAAGTCGATGGTTTGGAACGTCTGGTACAGACCCAGCACGATGGCCAGGCCGATCGCCGCTTCGGCTGCCGCCAGCATGATGACGAAAATCGCGAACACCTGGCCGTCGTAGCCGCCGGAGCTGTAGCGCGCGAAGGCGAGGTAGTTGATGTTGGCGGAGTTGAGGATCAGCTCGACGCCCATCAGCACGCCCAGCGCGTTGCGTCGGGTCAAGACACAGAACAAGCCGAGCACGAACAGCGCCAGGCTGACGGTCAGGTAATGCGCCAGTCCGATTTCCATCACTCCGCTCGCAGTTCTTTGCGCGACAGCACCACCGCGCCAATCAACGCCGCCAGCAGCACCAGCGAGGCCAACTCGAACGGCAGCAAGTAAGTGGTCAAGAAGGCGTCGCCGATGCCGTAGGTGGTCGGCTGCGCCGCGGCCGGGCTCACCGCATGCCAGGTGGTCGAGAAGATCGCTTTCATCATCACGCCCGCCAGCAGCGCGATGATCGCCAGCGCCGGCAGAGTGCCGACCGAGCGGTTCGAGATCCGCACGTCGGCAATGCGATGGGTCAGCATGACCGCGAACAGCATGAGGACGAGGATGCCTCCGACATAGACCAGCACTTGCACGACGGCGATGAAATCCGCCGCCAGCATCACGTACAAGCCGGCGGCGCCCATGAAGGCTCCCATCAGAGCGAAGGCCGAGTAGACAATATTGCGCGAAAACGCCACGCCGATGGCCGAGGCGATAGTGAGGCCGGCAATTAAGTAAAAGACCAGCGCGCTCATGGCCTCAAGCCGCCTCCGCTTCGTCGCTACCGCCGGCTTCTTGATTGCAGGCGAACTCGGTGACGTAGCGCATGCCGCGTTCGAGCATGGGCGCCAACACCGGGTCATCCTCCGGACCCTTCTTCGGCTTGTAGGCCGGCACCGGCTCCTTGACGAAACGGCGCACCAGACTCTCGAGCGAGTAGTCCGCCCCTTCGAACTCGGGGGTGTGGTGAATCGCGCCGGTCGGGCAGGGTTCGCTGCACAGGCCGCAGTACATGCACTTGGCCATATCGATGTCGAAGCGGCTCAGCATCATCTGCTTGGTCTGCGCATCCTTCTTGGCGTCGATGACGATGCAGTCGATCGGGCAGGCGCGCTCGCAGGCCAGGCAGCCGGTGCAGATTTCGAGGTCGACCTCGAGAATACCGCGGTAGCGGAACGGCAGCGTGTCCTGCACCCGCAGCGGCGTGCGATCGGGATACTGCACCGTGCTCGGCTTGCGCACGAAATGGGAGAACGTCACCGCGAGGCCGTCGAAAATCGTGACCGCCGTCTCGATGATGTTGCCCACGTAGCTGCGAGGCTTCATGCACACCTCTCCGTCACGACAGCGGGCTGAATTGAAATTCCGGGCGGGCCCGGCGCAGGTGGAAGACGACGCGATAGAAGAAATATCCGATCAGGGCGGCACCCAACAGCGTCATCACCGCCCGCACCAGCGCGCTACCGTGGGGCAGCAGCACGGTGAACAGCGCCTGCCCGATCAGATTGATGAACGCCAGCGGCACCAGATACTTCCAGCAGGTCGTCATCAGCTGATCGACGCGCACCCGCGGCAAGGTGGCGCGGATCCACATCGCCACCAGCACCCAGAAGTACGACTTGACGAAGAAGGTCACGAACTGCAGCAGATTCTTGAGCACCACATTGTCGGTGACCGGCGGCACTTGCCAGCCGCCGAGAAAAAGCGTCGTCAGCAGCGCGCCGATCACGTACAAGTTGCCCCACTCGACCAGGAAGAACATCAGGTAGCGCGCCCCCGAGTATTCGGTGACGAAGCCGGCCACCAGTTCGGATTCGGCTTCCGGTAGATCGAAGGGCGTGCGGTTGCCTTCCGCCAGCGCCGAGGTGAAGAAAAGGAAGAAGGCCGCAAAGGTGAACGGGCTGTGGAACACGAACCAGGTGTGCGGCGACCAGCTCTGCTGCTCGATGATGCCCTGCATGCTCAGAGTGCCGGCGATCAGCACAATCGGGAAGATCGAGAGTCCGGCGGGAATCTCGTAGCTGACGATCTGCGCCGCCGAGCGAATGCCCCCGATCAACGACCACTTGTTGTTCGACGCCCACCCCGCCATCAGGATGCCCACCACCACCAATGCCGTCACCGCGGTGAGATAGAGCACGCCGACGTTCATGTCCGCGATCACCAGCGCGCTGCTGAACGGGATCACCACGAAGGTGGTCACGAATCCCATCACCACCACGAACGGCGCCAGCCGGAACAGCCGGGGATCGGCGTCGGCGGGCACGACGTCCTCCTTCATCAGCAGCTTGATGCCGTCAACCAACCACTGCAGGATGCCTTGCGGCCCCACGCGATTGGGGCCGACGCGCGACTGGATGCGCGCCCACACCCGCCGCTCCACGAAGGTGGTTACCCCGGCGACGTTGAGGATGAACCCGAGCACAACGATGAGACCAAAGACCAGCATCCCGAGCGCGTAGACGACGTCGGCCGGGGCGTTGCCGAAGGTCCCCTGTGCGATCAGGCGGTCGAGCAGTTCTTGCATTACCGGTCCACCTCCGGCGCCACGATGTCGAGGCTCGAGATGACCGCGACCAGGTCGGCGATCATCAGGCCGCGGCTGGCCTTGTCGAGGATGCTCATCGCCGAGAACGAGCCGGTGCGGACGTGGCAGCGGTACGGGAACTCGGTGCCGTCGCTGACCGTGTACCAGCCCATGTCGCCGCGGGCGCTTTCGACCCGGATATAAGCGTCGCCCGCGGGCGGCTTGAACTTGCGCGGTACCTTGGCAATCACCGGGCCGTTGGGAATTTGCTTGAAGCATTGGCGCAGGATCTTGATGCTCTGCTGCATCTCGCGGATGCGCACGATGTAGCGATCGAAACAGTCACCGACGGTGCCGACCTCGCCGCCGCCGACGGGAATATCGAACTCCAGCTCCGGGTAGACGGAGTAAGGCTCGCCGCGCCGGACATCGTACTGCACGCCGGAGCCGCGCAGGTTGGGGCCGACGAGGTTGTAATTGACGGCTTCCGCCGCTGTGATCACCGCCACGTCCGCCAGGCGCTCGACGTAGATCTTGTTGTTCGTGATCAGGTCGTTGTACTCGTCGATCAGGGGCTCGAACTGATCGAGGAAGGCCAAGCACTTCTCCGCATATCCCGGCGGCAGGTCCCAGGCCACACCGCCGATGCGCATGTAGTTGAAGGTCAGGCGCGCGCCGCACAGCTCTTCGAGGAGATCGTTGATCTTCTCGCGTTCGCGGATGGCGTGGAAGAACGGCGTCGCCGCACCGATGTCGAGCACCATGGTGCCGACCGACAGCAGGTGACTGGCGATGCGATTGAGCTCGGCCGCAATCACGCGGCAGTACTCGGCGCGTTTGGGCACCTCGAGGCCCGCCAGCCGCTCGCACACCATCGCCCAGCCCTGGTTGCAGAACATAGCGGCGACGTAGTCGACCCGATCGGTGTACGGCATGAAGCCGTGGTAGCCGACCTTCTCGGAAATCTTTTCGATCGAGCGGTGGAGGTAGCCGACGTCCGGGATGGCTTCGAGCATGACCTCGCCGTCGGCTTTGACCACGAAGCGCAACACCCCGTGCGTGCTGGGATGCTGCGGCCCCATGTTGAGGGTCATCGCCTCGGTCGCTAGGCCGGTTCCGGCAACGCGCTCAACTTCGATTTCGTATCCTGCCAGGCTCATCCTGCTTCCTGCGCTCTCTTGCACACCTGGCAGCTACTTGATCAGGCTTTCACGCCGAGTACTGATGCCGTGGTACTCTTCGGGCTCGACGAAATCCTTGCGCAGTGGATAGCCCACCCAATCTTCCGGCATCAGCAGTCGGCGCAAGTCGCAGTGTCCCGCGAAGGTCACTCCCAGCAAATCGTAGATCTCCCGCTCCAGCCAGTTGGCCGCCTTCCACACCGACTCGACGGTGGGAATCACCGGCCGGTCGCGCGGCGCGTCCACCTTGAGGACGATCTTGTGCCGGTGGCGGTACGAATAGAGGTGGTAAACGACTTGGATCACGCCGCGAGCCTTGTAGTCGACCCCCGACTCGTTGGAGAGCGCGTCGAACGCCAGCTCGGGCTCGGTCTTGAGGAACTCGCAAACCGGGACAATGGCCTCGGGTAGCACCGCGATGGCGGGGTCTTTCGCTTGCGAGTCACACTCGCCCACCTGGTTCCCGAAGCGCGCGCTCAGGCGCTGATGAATGGCCGTGGCATCCATGAAGTCTGGCTATGGTAAGTGCGGGTGAACCACTAGGCGGCGGCCGAGTCGGCGCCGCGACGGACGAGCCACTTCTCGTGCATCATCTTCTCTTGCAGTTTGAGAATGCCCTCGGTCAGCGCTTCCGGCCGCGGCGGGCAACCCGGGATGTAAACATCGACCGGGATGACCTTGTCGACCCCGTCGCAGACGGAGTAGGCTAACTGGAACAACCCGCCACAATTGGCACAGCTTCCCATCGAGATCACGTAACGCGGCTCGGGCATCTGCTCGTAGAGCAGCTTGGTCCGCAGCGCCATCTTCAGCGTGAGAGTGCCGGCCACGATCATCAGATCCGACTGCCGCGGCGCGGCGCGCGGCGCGGTGCCGAACCGATCCACGTCAGCGCGCGGCCCCTGTGTCTGCATCATTTCGATCGCGCAGCACGCTAGCCCGAAGAGCATCCACCAAACCGAAGACTTGCGCGTCCAGTTCAAAAACTGATCCGCCTTGGTAGTAAGCACCATCTCAGGCATGCTGTTGATCAGGGACATACCCGTCGTCCTTCCCCTTGCCGGTCTTCGCTATGCGGCTTCTCGCAGCGTTGCGCGTTCGCTGGTCGCTTCGGCCGGCACCCGCTTCAGCCACTCCAGGTCGCCCTTGACCCAGACGTACACCAAGCCCACGAACAGGATGCCCAGGAACACCAGAATCTCGGCCAAAGCGAACAATCCGTCCCCGCGCAGCACCCAATCACGGAATACGACGGTGACCGGATAGATGAACGCAATCTCGACGTCGAAGATCACGAAGATCAGCGCTACCAGGTAGAAGCGGATGTTGAAGTTGATCCAGGCGCTGCCCGTGGGAGGCTCGCCGCACTCGTAGGTGGTCAGTTTGATCGGTTCCGGGTTGTGCGGACGCAGCAGGCTCCCCAGCAGCAGCATGCCGCCGACGAAGACCACGGCAAGAATAAAAAACACCAGCACGTTTGCGAAGTGAAACAGCATCGTTATTCAGATTCCTAGCGATACGCCGGTATCGCCACGCCCGCTGGTCGCGTAACACACGACCCCTAGTGAGTCAACGACGGTCGCCGGCAAGCAGCACGATCGCGCGGGCCAGCCCGTTGGTTCTCTGCCGGTGCTGCCGGCCCCGGGCCGCACCGGGGCGGGTGGCGGTGACGGAGCACTCACGCTTGCCGGCGCAGCTGCTGGCGGTAAGCGCGGCTGAGCGGCAAGACGTTGACTGCCCCGGTGATGTCGTTCACGTCGACGTAAACCTCGGTGTCGTAGACCGCGGTGAGGTTGGCGTAGGTGATGACCGCGGCGGGCGGGCCGATCTCTACGAGGCGGCCGGCCTTGAGCAAGGCCACGCGGTCGCAGTAGAGCGCGGCCAGGTTGAGGTCGTGGAGCACGCTGATAATGCTCTTGCCGTCGCCTTGCAACTCATGGAGCAGATCGTAGATCTCCACCTCGTGGCGAATGTCGAGGAAGGCTGCGGGCTCATCGAGCAACAGGATATCCGCCTCTTGTGCCAGCGCTCGCGCCAGAATCACGCGCTGGCGTTCGCCGCCGCTGAGTTCGTGAATCGAGCGCGCCGCCAGCTCGAGCACGCCCGTGCGGGCCATGGCCTGGCGGGCGACCTCGAGGTCACGCCCCTCCTCGAAGGCGAAGCCGCCCAAGTGCGGCGAGCGCCCCATCAACACCACTTCGGTCACCGAGAACGGAAAGCTGATCGCGGTCTCTTGCGGCACGACCGCGATCGCTCGGCCGAGTTGGCGCCGCGTGTATTGGGCCAGCAGCTGCCCGCGCACCCGCACCTCGCCGGCTTGCGGCGCCAGCACACCGCTGAGCAGCCGCAGCAGCGTCGACTTCCCCGAGCCGTTGGGGCCGATGACCCCGAGCATCTCGCCCGGCTGCAACGCCAGCGACACGTCGTCGATGACCGGCTCGCGCCCGTAGCCGAACCGTAGGCCGCGCGCCTCGATCGCCAGGCCTAGCTCAGCCAAACGCCTTCTTCCCTTCACGCTTCAATAGGTAAACGAAGAACGGCCCGCCGCACAGCGCGGTGACGACTCCAACCGGGATCTCGACCGCGCCGAGTGCGCTGCGGGCAATGGTGTCGGCCCACACCAGGAAGATCGCCCCCGCCAGCAGCGCTGCCGGCAGCAGCAGGCGGTGGTCGGCACCGAGCAGCAAGCGCATCACGTGCGGCACAATCAGCCCGACAAAACCGATCATGCCGCTGACGGAGACCACTGCCCCGACCAGCAGCGACGCCGCCAAGAACGCGCTGCGCCGCACGCGGGTAACATCCACCCCGAGTTGCAGCGCGCTTTCTTCGCCGAGCGCCAGGACGTTCAACTGCCGGCTCTGCAGCAGCAGCCAGCCGGCGCCTACCAGTGTGTACAGGCCGATGACCGCCACCAGCCGATAGCTCTGGGTCGCCAAACTCCCCATCAGCCAAAACAGGATGCCTTGCGCATGGTAGAAGTCAGCCAGCGCGTTCACGCACATGATCAGCGCGCCGGCGAAGGCGTTGTAAACCACGCCCGCCAACAGCAGCACGTAGGGTTGCAGTCGGCCGTGCACCAGCGCCACCCGGTAAATCACCGCCATCGACACCAGGGCGCCGAGCGCGGCCCCGAACGGCAACAGCGAGGCTTCGCTGGCTGCGCTGCGCCCGCCGGCGATCAACGCGATCACGGCGCCCAGCGCCGCGCCCCCCGAAATGCCGATCAGGTGGGGCTCGGCCAGCGGGTTGCGCAGCAGCCCTTGCAGCGCCACCCCCGCACTGGCGAGTGCGCCGCCGACCACCGCCGCCAGCAACACCCGCGGCAGCCGTGCCTCGAAGAGAATCACGCGGTCGCTGTTGTCGGCCAAGTCGGCCTGGAGCGCGCGCGCGAGGTCCACGTGCACGCTGCCCAGCAACGCCGCCAGCACGATGGTCGCCAGCAACAGCGCGACCAAGAGCGCATTGACGATGACAAAGCGGCGCAGAGTCAGGTGAGCTGGCGTCATCGGCCGATCAAATCACGGCTCTGGGTCCGCGGCCACCGCGCCGCCCTCGCGCTCGTGGTCGAATCTGTCGGCATGAATGAAGCGCGCGACGGTCTCGAAAGCTTCGCCCAAGCGCGGCCCGGGATGCAGGAGCTGATAGGCGCGGTAGCCGTAGACGCGCCGCTCCCGCACCGCCGGCAAGCTTCTGAACTGGCTCCAGAACGCCGTCGCGGCCTCGGCCCCGGCCCGCGCTTCGTTGCCCATGGTCGTATCGATGATCACCTCCGGTCCCGCTGCAATCACAAATTCGAGATTCAGATGCGGCCAGCTGCCGCCCGCCTGCGCCCCCAGATTGACCCCGCGGGCTGAGCGTATCAGCTCGTCTTGAAACGTGCCGCCGCCCACCGCGATCAGCGGCGTGTGCCCGACCACCATCAGCACCTTGCGCTCGGGGGCGCCGGCCAGCCGCTGCGCCACCGCCGCCATCTGCTGGCGGATGTGCGCGACCAGCGCTTGGGCCTGCTGCTCGCGCTCGAGTTCGCGCCCGATCGCCAGCAGCGATTCAAGAATCTCGGCCACCGTCTGCGGATCGACCACTACCACCTTGAGCCCCAGCCGGCGCAGCGACTCCACCGGGGCGCGGTTGCCGGGGCTGGGTACGGCCACGATGACGTCGGGGCGCTTGGCCACGATCAGCTCGACGTTGGGAGTGAGGAAGGTGCCGACGCGATCGATCTTCTCCACCTCCGGCGGATAGTCGCAGTAGCTCGACACTCCCACCAGCCGCTCCCCCAGCCCGAGCGCGAACACCGCCTCCGTCGCCGAGGGCGCCAGCGAAATGATACGCGCGGGCTCGACGGCGTACCCAGCCGCCGGCGGCAGCAAGACGGCCGCCAAGCACCCCCAACGTAGCGACTTCAATCTCACCATGCGTGATCTCGGGCGGTGCGCGCTTAGAAGGTCAGCTGCGTCCCGACCACGAAGTTGATCGGCGAAGCCTTGAAACCGAGCGCCTCCTGATAATTGCGATCAAAGAGGTTGCCGATCCGGCCGAACAGCTCGACGCGCTGGAGCGGCGCCAGGAGCAGCCGGCGGCCGTAAGTCACCGCCACGTCGGCCACGGTGTAATTGGGATTGTTCACGGTCGTGAAGGTTGTCGGATCGACGTCGGCGCGATCGCCGGCGAAGTTGACGTTGCCGGCGAGATCGATCGCGTCCTCGGCTTGCAGCGGCGACGCGAGCCGGTAGCGCACGCCGGCGGCCATGCGGTTGTGCGGGCGGCGCAACAACGTGCGGGAGCCGCCGAGCACTTCGAAGTCGAGGTAGGTGTAAGTGCCCCGCAGCGTCAGCCCGGCGAGTGGGCGCAAGCTGACGCCGGTTTCGACGCCCTGCACGTCAACACGACCGGCGTTCTGAGCCGTGCACACGTAAGTCGTCGGATCGCACACCGCCTGGATCAGATTGGCGGTGCGGCGGGTGAAGTACGTGGCCTCGACGCTCAAGCGCTCGCCCCACAGCTGCTGCACCGCCCCGCCGTCGTATTCACTGCTGGTTTCGGCGTCGAGGTCGGGATTGCCGAAGCCGGGGTAGAACAACTCGTTGAACGTCGGCGCCTTGAAGCCTTCCGCGTAGCCGCCCTTGAGGCGGGTCGCCCAGCGGCCGCTGCCGTCCCAATCGTGCAAGTAACCCACCGACCAGGCCGCGCTGACTTCGCGCCCGAAGCCCTCGTCGTCGTCAACCCGCAGGCCGCCGGTTGCGATCAGATGCTCGTCGAGCAGGAGTAGCTGTTGCTGCACATAGCCGGCGTAGACACTGCGGCTGGCGGCGAAGTCCTGCTCCAGCAGCGGCGGCGGCGGGGCGAAGTTGACGTTGAGTGACTTGGGGCGGGCCTCCTTCTCCTTGAACTCCACGCCGGCCGTGGTGATGCCGGCGCTGCCGGCGTAGTACGTCGCCTGCGCCTCACCGGTGGTGATCTGGGTCGGGATGCGCGAACGCACGGCCGAGGCGAAGGTGGCCGCGGCGTCCGGGTCGGTGAAGGTCTCGCTGTCGTGCACCACCGCGCCGGCCAGCCGGTAGCGCAGGCTGTCGGCCGGCCGGTGTTCCCATTCGCCTTTGAAGAGGTAACGCTCCTCGCTGAAGCGGGCATTGGGGTCGGAAAGGCCCTGGTAATAGAGATTGTTGAACAGGCCGACGACAGCATCGTGGTAGCGGAAGAAGCCGCGCAGCGTGCCCCGCTCGATTACGTCGGCATCAAGCCGCAGCGCGGCGGCCAGATTGCTGTAGTCATCGTTGACGGGCCGAAAGCCGCCGCTGCTTTGGTACGACAGCGAGCCGCTGAAGCCGAGGCGCTGTTGGGCGCCGGAGAAACTCAGCCGATGGCGCTGGGTATCACCGTTGCCGCCCTCGTTCAGCAGCGAGAACTGCGGCCGGCCGGTGCCGCGCTTGGTCACCAGGTTGACCACACCGCCCACGGCTTCGGAGCCGTAGAGCGTGCCGCCGGCGCCGCGCAGCACCTCGATGCGATCGAGGTTGTCCGCCGTCAAGGTGCCGAAGTTGAATTCCCCGAGGGTGGGGCTGTTGACCTCGACGCCATCGACGAGCATGAGCGTCTGGTCGGCGTCGGCACCGCGAATGTGCACGCTGGCGCTGGTGCCGCTGGAGCCCTGCTGCGTCACGTCCACACCCGGAACGCCGCGCAGCAATTCCACCACCGTGTCGGCGTGGCGGCTCTCGATCTCCTCGGCGGTAATGGCGGAGATCGACGTGGTTGCCTGCTCGATCGGTTGTTCCCCGCGCGTTGCGGTCACCACTACCGTGCCCAACGCATGTTCTTCCGGCTCGTCGCCGGCGGGCGCGCTCACTGGCACCAGCATAACCGCAACCACCGCCCAAAACCTGAAACCCTTCATACCCTGCTCCCTTCCACCTCAACGGTTGTCCGACAGTTGAAAACGATACTCGATGCGGCCGCGCAGCGGGCTGGCCCAGCCGCTGGCCGCCGGCGGCCGGAAGCGGCTGCGG
The DNA here is from genome assembly GCA_016210005.1 of Deltaproteobacteria bacterium. Taxonomy (NCBI): domain Bacteria; kingdom Pseudomonadati; phylum Myxococcota; class Myxococcia; species Deltaproteobacteria bacterium. The sequence goes on from JACQVA010000202.1 coordinate 15,844, forward strand.
CGGGCCACGGCGACCGCCGCCCGGTCGAGCACGTCGTAGCCCGAGGATTCCCGCAGACTGACGTCGCTTACTCGGCCATCGGGCAGCACCGACAAGCCGATGTGCACGCTGCCCTGCCAACCGCGAGTGCGCGCAATCAACGGATAGCTCGGCTCGGGGCAATAGACGCAGGCCCCGCGTTGATCGGCACCGTTCTCGGCCGCCGCGCCGGCCGCCGTTCCCGTCCCCGGCCCGAGCTGGCCGGCAGCGGGCCGCGCCGCATGGTCGCCATCACCGGCTGTGACTGCACTGGTATCCGGCACCGGCCGGCGCGGGCGCGCCGCGTTGGTCGGCGGGGGTGCGGCCGCCCGCGCGCGGGGATTGCGCTGGGCTGCCGGCCGCGGCGCTTGTCGTTGTGTTCCTGCGACAACGGCTGCGGCCGCGAGCTCGCTCCGGCCGGCAGCGGCCGGTGGCGCCCCGGTGGTCTCGCTGTGATTCCCGCCGCCCGGCCATAAGACCACCGGGATCAACGGCCGTAGCGAGAGGGCGGGAATCGCGGTTACGACCGCCAGCCCGAGGGCAACGCTGTGCACGGCCAGCGCCAGCACGAAGGCCGCCGCCTTCGGCCAGCGTGCCCGCTGTCCATAATGAGCGGAGTGAGTGATCGCGTCCCTTCGCCGCACAAAAAAGCCCCGGCTCCCGGCACGGGAATCGAGGCTTCAACGGGATCGCGTGATCGGTCCCAGCCGCCTTCCCCCACGGGAGCATCCCCCGCGCGTCAAACGCGGGCGACATCGGCTCGTCCGATCGGGCAGGTCTCCTGGCTTGGGGATCGTCCTCGTGCCGCGCCTTCCCGTCCCTGATCCGGACAGTGGCGAGTGCGGCAGTTGTCCCCCCTTACAGTTGCGGGGCAGCGGGGGCTTTCCACCCCCTTCCCTTTTCCCCCGAAACAACTCGGGGACCCGATCGCGGCTCGCTTGTACTTGATCGCACCCGCAGGCGTCAAGCCGTGCTGGCGGCGACTCATCACGCAAGCTTAGACCGCTTGGCTGACATCGCTGCTCGCTTCCCCAGTGGCATTTCGCGGTCTGCGCGGAAGCCTTGGTGCGCGCTTGGAAGCGACCGGGCTCGGCCGCCCAACCCGTGCAACGCTGCGCTCGGCTATGCTACGCAGCGGAAGGAATGGAACCGACCACGCTGTACCGCAAGAAGCGTGACACCGTCCGGCTGCGAGACAAGGCCGACGCTCAGGTGCTGAAGGAGAAGTTCGGGTTGTAAGTCTTCGGCCGTGATCAGTGGTTGGATTTCTCCTCCGCCTCGGGCAGCCGTGGCGGCTCCGTGGTAACGACGTCCGCGAGCAGCGCCCGTGTTATGTCGTTGCTCGGCACGCCAGCTTGTTCCGCGGCGAGCACCACACCTTCTCCGATGCTGACGACTCGGGCCTCAACCACTATGCTCCCACCGGTTTCCTCTACCGTACCGAACAGCAACGAGTCCGCCCCCGCAAGTCTTCCGATTTGGGCAGTGGTCCGCTCATCGACAAGACCCGAGACGCCGAGTTTTTGCTCGGCAACAATGCGATTCAGCTGATCACGCTCGACCAGCGTGACGCCACGACCGCGCAGCGCGCGCCGCAATCTTTCCGCGATGGCATCGCCGAAGCGGGTCCGCTGTCCCCGGTGGAGCAGCGGCATCAGGGCGAGCTTGCCACAGCTGACGCCGCTCGGGGTGAGGTCATTGGCGAGGCGATTGGCCGCGGCCTCAAGGGCTACCGGGGCATCGCGTTCTTGTTTGCTCCGTTCGGCTTGCGCCGCTTGCCTCCGGGTCTCGGCCTCTTCGAGTTCCCTAGCTCGCCGTTGCTCGCCCAAGACGCGCCGCTGCTGTTCGATGATGCGCCGCTCGCGTTCGAGCGCTTCATCTGCCCGCACGCGAGCGGCGGCCCCTGGCAATGCGAGCGCGCAAATCAGGAGCGCGGTGAGAATTCTGATGCTGCTCATGGTCGCCGAACGATCGTTAGCCCCGATAGTGGATCAGCCCTTCTCCATCTCGGCAGTTACCTGCTCGCTCGACTTCCTTACGAGGCTAGACACGTCTACGCCTTTGGCGGCGAGATAGCTGCCCAGCGCCAAGTTGACGGAGACAATTGACTTCAGATTGCCGGGGGCAACCGTCGCCAACAAGAGCGTATCACCCAGGTTCGCCAGATTCCCCAGGCCGGCGTTGCTCGCGGCATCGACCGCCAGCTTTTCAACGTAGGCCGCCACCCCGACGCGCACGGCGGCTTCAACCAGCTTGGTGCGATCGGCCTTGTCGAGATTGGGCTTGTCGGCGAGGACCGCGCTGGTCATATCGCTCGCCTCGTCGACGATCCCCAGGTTCTCCTGGTTCAAGCCGCCTGGCTGTTGCAGCTTCTTCATCGACTCGCTGATCTTCGCCGCGTCCGTAGCATGACCGGTGGCTTCGAGGAGCTTCTGACTGCCCTCAAGAAACAGCAGCGTCGCCTTTAGGAAGTAGGCAGCCACCGGCGGTGCCGTCGCGGCGGCAGAACCCGATCCGGCGGGCTTCGATGCTGCTGCTTGCAAAGCCCCCTTCAGAAGATCTCCCCACTGCGCCCTCGCAACCACGCCGGGGACGGTGACCACTGCGACCAGACTCATGACCATGATGACTCGACGCTTCATGTTCTCCTCCTTTGGCTGTGGAGGGCGGCGGGCGTTACCCGGCCGCCCTCGGTTGACGCGACCAGGACGATCACGGCGCGCGCGTGCTGCTCTGCGCCCGGGTATCGAGCATCTGTGGACCGATCTTGCCGGCGGCCGAACGGGCGAAGCCCGAGATCGCCGTGGTGTACGCGCCCGACGCCGAAATGTGTTTGGCGGTGCTGACGTCACCGAACGAGCCCACCACACGTTCTGTCGTCAGCTCGACGGCTTCCACGGTGCCGTCGACCACGGCGAGATAAGTCCCGTCGGCCTGCTGTCCTTCGTCCGAGACCTTGATTTCACCTTGCACGAGGAACCTGACGCCGTCGCGCAGCGCCACGGCCGCGATGTCGTCGCGCTCGGCGGAGGAGATATCGGCGACCTCCGCGCCACCCTGCTCCAAGCCGCGGCGGCGCGCCTTGAGGGAGCGGCGCACGTCGAAACCCCGATCGATCAGTTCCTGCTGCAGCAAATCGATTACCTCGGCCGCGCCGCGGCGGGTGGTGACGCCGCTGCGTGGCAGAATGCGATAGCTGACCACGGCGAACGTCACCGCCGGCCGGCCGGCGGTCTGCCTGCGCGATTCCTCTCTCGCCCGCTTGGTCAACTCGGCTGTGCGCACCACCGCCTGCACGCTGGCGAAGCACTGCCCCTGGCCGAACCAGTAGCGGTCGATCCGGCGGGCGCCGACGACATCACTCACCGAAACGTTGGCCCCGGGATCGCCGAACATCCCCTTGGCGCGCATCAGCACGTCCCGTAACCCGGCCCCGACTGCCTGCTCCCGCGAGGCATCGTCCAGCGCCGAGCAGGGCACGCTGCCGATGCCCTCGACCACATGTTCGCCAAAGCCAGCGGCCAGCGGCGGCGGAGCCGCGACCGGCGCGGGTGCCGGCCGCGCGGCGCAGCCCATTTGCGCCAGTAGGCCTGCGGCACCCGCCGCGCATGCCGCCAGACGCCACGAACCGGGGCGCGTCATCTACACTCCTCGGCTTCGCCGCCGAGCAGCCGGCTGGTGGCACAAGCCACCGCCTTGCGGATCGCTTGCCGCGCGTCGGCCGCTTGCGGGGCGTTGTCCTGCCATCCTTCGATCTCTTCGATTCGCTCAACCCCGACGCCTTCCGCACGGCGGCCGCGGCTATCTGTGATAGTCGCCCACGCCTTGTGGGCGCGTATTCGCTTGATCGGGCTGCCGCCGACGATCTGAGTGTTGTAGCCGTCAACGACCACGGCCACTTGCACCTCGGCCGGCGGAAAATTGAGCGAGAAGCGTTGCAACTCCGCATCGGCGATGCCGTGCGCCGCGGCGAACTGCCGAATCCCCTGTTGCGTGAGGCGTTCGCCCTCCTCGCCGCCGGGCGGCAGCACGGTGAGGCCGGTGGCGGCAAGCGCATCGGCAGCGGCAAAGGCGGCCATCGCCTCGTCGGCTGCAACAGCGTCGCCGAGAACGGCGCGGGCCTTGGCACTGGTAATCGAGGCAGTGCTGACCTGGTAACGCTCAGTGCCGACGCCGACGGAGCGAAGGAAGACCCCCACCGTATCGTCGCCCGGCGAGGTGGGGCAGTTGAGCTCAGCGGTGTCGGCACCGACGGCCTGCACCGTGCATTCGATGCCGGTGTCGGCGGCGGCATTGACGACGGACACCATCATGCCCGGCATGACGCCGTCCTTCCGGCCGGCTTCTAGCTGCAGCGCCCCAAAGGTGCGGCGCCGCACGCTAGCACTGCGGGCGCGGGCGCCGATCGCTTGGCCGCGTGCTTGCGCCAGACGCGCGAACTCCATACCCGCCTTCATGGCTTCATCGTGCAGCCGTTCGAAAGCGGGCCGCTCGCGCAAGCGCAGCACTCGTGCACCGAGCAGGGGCACGCTGGTGAGCACGCTCCGGCTCAATGGAGAAAATGCGATCACCGTACCCCCGAGGATGATCTGAGCGACGTGAATCCGCACCGTGTGGCCGGTGGTCAGGGGTACCTGAAAGCTCTCGGCGCGGTCGTTTGCCAGCGTAATGACGCTGATCAGCACAACGCTATCGGCGTTCAGCAGCGCGCCGCGTGCGTCGTGCCGGTCGCGGCCATTTGCCGCCGGGGCGAAGGCCGCAGTGAGAGCCTTCTCGGTCTCCAGTGCCCGGGGCAAGAGATGCGTTGGCGGCGTCGCCAGCAGGACATCGCCCCAAACTGTACTTGGACGCTCGCCGGCACCCGCCCCTTCGCTATGTTCGGCGAGCGCGAGGCTTACGGCGATCAGCAGAGCGCGCCACTGCGCCGAGCGGCACGACGCGAGGCCCCGGCGGCTTGGTTGGTCTTGGTGCACGTTCTCTCCTGTGTTGCGACGAATCTCGGGCAGTTTCGCGCGCTCTTGCTGCCGCTGCAAAGTTCTAGTCGGCGCTCACCTCATGCGTGCGCTCCTGCCGGGGCAGCTGCGCCCGCGGGATCGCTCGGGTACTCCAGTGGAAACCTCGCCTGCAGCTGCTGGCAGAGCGCTGAGACTGCCGCCGGGGTAGCGGTGGAGGTCACGCCCGCCTCGGCCAGTGCCGCACGCGTGCGGTCGCCGATGATGCCGTCGATCCTCCCGGGATCGAATCCCAAACGGATGAGCGCTGCTTGTACGAAGGCGGCCTCTTGATCGGGAACGGTATCAAGCGGGACGCCGATGGCGAGAATGGCGCTCATGGCCATCTGGCGGTACGGGGAGGTGTCGGCGCCCGCCTTGCCGCTCTTGGCATAGGTGTACACCGCGTCATGGCTGCCGCGGCAGTCGAAATGCCAGGCCTCGCTGCGCGACGAGACCGGCGCATCGATGATCGGCATGAAGCCGTGCGCGGCCGCGATCTCCCAGAAGCGCGACAGCGTCACCCCGATGGACGCAAGGTCGATGTCCATCGCCCGCCCGGCCTCGTGCATGCTGCCGCCCGGCGGCGGGCTGTAGGCCTTCTTGCGGCCCTCCTTGTAATCGAGGTGCGACTGCTTTTGCATGTCGTAACTGCGGAACAGGTCGCTCAGACGCAGCTCGTGCCCGAGTTGCCGCAGATCCTCGATGATGGCGCCAAGTGCCGCCGCCATGTCGGGCGTGCACTTCGCCATCCGCGCGGGTAACGGCTTGTTCTGGTAAATCGATGCGGTCGTGATCGAGACCAGTGGCGTAGTCAACGTCGTCATTACGGTTCCTCCTCCGGATGGCCGCGCCGGCAGCACGGCAGCAGCTATGCCCCGCGAGCGCTTGCTCAGCGCCGGGCGGCGGCGCCGGAACGCCGGAGAACGGCTGCGCAAACGCTGCAACGGTGCCCACTATTTGTGAGCGCGCGCTCGATCAACTTCGCCCACTCACTCGCATGGCACGCGCAAGAGTGTCAAGGATATAGGTAAAAACCCCTAGTACCTGATTGTCTGAATCATAAGTCGGGCGACCAACAACTGGGGCTCGCGACAACTACGTGTGGTGGGCACGAGGAGACGGAGGGGCGCACTTGGCGGAGGTGGCGCGGCCAATTCTCGCCTGCAGCTTCGGCGTGCGGGCGGGATCCCCGTGCCCACAAGTGGTACGGGGATCCCGCTGCGCCAATCAACTACGGAGGTTACGGCGTTGCCGGGTTGTAAACCGAGAGCGCCCACCCCATGCGTTCGTGGCCGTAGCGGTTCCACACGGGGTTCTTGCCGCCGACGATCTGGCTGTCGCTGTAGTCCGGCGCGCCCGAGCCGGAGCCGCTGCCGCCGATCAGGCCGATCCAGATGGTCGAGCCGGTGTAGGTCGCATGGGTGTTGTCGGACTGGATGTAGTCGTAGCTGGTGCCGGCGCTGACCAGGTGCACGTTGGCGTCGCGGATGGTCGAGCGCAGGGTGCTGCTGAGGCGGGTCACATAGGCGGCCTCGGACTCGCCTTGGACGTAGCGCAGCGCCTCGGAGTCGATCTGGCCATCGCCGTTCGAGTCGTAGTCCGCGCCCATGTACTGCGCGAAGCTGTCGGCGCAGGCGAAGCCGTAGGTGTTGGCGAAGTTGCACGCGCGCCAGTTCATCTTGACCAAGTAGGGCAGAAACTTGCTCTGCTTGTTGACCTTCTGGCCGGTGCTCGGGTCGTTGCAGCCGCTCAGAGCGTTGTCGGCGTCGTAGCCCGGGTAGTAGAGGTTGGTGATCACCTTTAGCCTGGTGCCCGAGTACGCATTGGCGTTGATGTACTGCATCGCCGCTTGGAGGTAGGTGGTGCAGTTGTTCAGCGCCGTATCCAGGACGCCGTAGTTGCAGGTGCCGGTCTGGCCGGCGAAGTTGCTGCGCGCTTGCAGGCCGTCGTTGCCGCACATCTCGAAGGTCACGATGCGGGTGTTGCTCGACTGCATGTACGAGCGCTCGGCCACGATCTTGTTGTTGTAAATGTCGTCGGCCTTGGCGCCCGACTTGGTTCGCCGTACCACTTCGATGTCGGCGTTCCACAGCTTGGCGAGGTACTCACCATCGACTGTCGGCGCTGCCCGCTTGATGACGCGCGAGAGTGACCCGTAGTAACCGGCGTAAATCGAGTCGCCGTAGGCCGTCACGCGATACTTGGTGCTAGTGCCTGAACGGTCGATGGTCCACGACAGGTTTTGCGTGAGTGTGCTGGCCATGGCCTGCGAGCCGAGTGCGATCACGGCGCCGAACACGACCAGACGAATGAGCTTGCGATCCATACTTTCTCCCCCCTTGGAGTGTGGCTGCCCAGCGGCAGCCGGTCAGCGGTCACGGTGGGCCGTACCCCGAGAAACCGAGCGACAGTACGGCAGCCACGCAGAAGCCCACATCACCCACGTGCCGCCGCCCGGCGCGCACGCGAGCGCATGCGGGATGCCACACGCGGGCGTGTGGTCGTGCGAGAGGCTCTCTCGCTTACGTTATGGGCGGACCTCGTGCTGACATGCAGCGGCCGGCCGAACGGTTGGAGTGCTTAGTTCAGTGCTTCTACTTCCGAAACTTCTGCGCGGCACTAGCACAGGGGAAAAGTTCACGTCAACGAAAAAATGCCGCCCGGGGTCTCCACGCCGGTGCGCCGAGCAGAGCGAGGCCGCAAACGAGGGCGGTGGAGCCGAACCAATCGCCCCAGGCCAGCATTAACGTCGTGGCACCGCTGGCCGGCGTCACCGTCGCCGTGAGATGGCTGCGCTCATGCACCCCGAGGGTGCTGAGCAGCTCACCGGTCGGCGTAATTACCGCCGAAATACCGGTGTTGGTCGCCCGCAGTTGCGGCCGGCGGGTCTCAATGCTGCGGAAGGCCGACACCATGAGATGGAAGCGCGGCCCCTCGCCGACGGCGAACCACGAATCGTTCGACAAGGTCACGATCAGCTCCGCCCCCTGGCGCACGGCGGCGATGACGTGGCCGGGATCAAGGTCTTCGTAACAAATGAGCGGTGCGATGCGCAGCGAACGGCGGTCGCGCAGCGACAGAGGGATGGCCCGCGGACCGGGCCCGGCCTTCCAGCTGCCGAGCCACGGCAGCCAGCCGCGCACGGGCGCGTAATCGAGCCAGCGCGGCACGTATTCCGTCAGCGGGAACAGCTGCACCTTGCGATAGGTCTCGAAATCGAGGCGGCCGTCGGCCGCAGGCTCCAGGAATACCGCCGCGTTGAACTCACCGGTCTCGTCGCCGTCATAGCTCCCGAACACCAGCGGTATCCCGGCGGCGGCGACGAAGGCACCGATCTCGCGATCGAAGTCGGCGCCGTCTGCGCTCTTGGGGCTGCCGAATGTTGTCGGGTAGACCGTCTCCGGCCACACCAGCAAATCGAGCGGGCGGCTTTCGAGGGCGGTGGCCGACAACGCGAAGTGGGCATCGAGGATCATCCGCACCGCGTCGTAGGTGCCGAGATCGGCGGCCAGCTGCCCGTAACGGCTGATGTCGGCCTGGACGATGCCGGCGGTAATGCGCTGGCTGGGCGGCGCGTGGTCGCGCAGCTGCTCGTAACGCACGGCCCCGTAAGCCAGCAAGCCAAGCACCAGCACCGCCACCGCCGATGCCGGCGCACAGGCATGGCGCCACCTCGCGCTGAACTTGGTCTTGTCCGGCGCCAACGCCGCAATTGCGGCCAACACGCACTCGTTGGCGATGATGAGGAGAAAACTGAGCCCGTGCACGCCGGCAATGTCAGCCGCCTGCCGCATCAGCTTCGAGCCGTAAAGACCGTGGCCGAGTGAGTCGGCAAACAGCTTGGGAAGGGCCCACTCCACGCCCACGTAGACACAGGCGCCGGTAAGCGCCGTCCGCCACCGGCCGGAGTGGCGGCGCTGTGCCAGATGGCGGGCAAAGACAAAGGGCACGAACTGCGGCTGCATCAGCGGCGAGAGCAGCAAGAGAACCAACAGCCCGACCACCGCTGGGGCGCCGGTGTAGTTTTCGATCGCACCGGCAAACCAACCCAAGATGACCCAGACGAACGCCACGGTCATCAGCAGCCCGGCCGCCAGCGCGGCGCGCCATGAGCGGACCCGATCGAGCGCCGCCAGCCACGGCACCAGCGCCACCCACCCCAACGGCACCCACTGCCACTCCATACGGCCGAAGAGGCCGAGCGCCAGCGCCGTCGCAATCACGGCGGCGGGCATGCGCAAGCGCGCCCGCCACACTGGCGCAATCACGGTTCGGGTTCCTGCTCGACCGGGTTTTCGGGGGGCTCTTCCACCATTGGCACCCTCACCTCGGGCACCTCGAGCATCTGGACCGCCAGGCCCGGCGGTGCCATCTCGGGCGGGACGACGCGGTCGTCGGGGATCGCCAGCGGCTCGCCGTGCTCATCCACCGGCTTGTAATCCGGGTGAAACATCAAGATCGCCGGCAGCCGTTTGCCGTCGTCGGTGGCCTGATAGTGGCGCACGTAACCCGGCGGGATCGCGAAGTCCTCCGGCACCACCATGCCACGCTTGATCGGCTTGGTGCCGGGCGGCGGAAACAGCGCGATCCCGGCCTTTTCCTCCTCTTCGGCGGCCGCGGTGTCATCGTCCTGGCCCGGCTCTGCCGGCGCGCTGTCTTGAGCGTGGTCGGGCTCACTCCCCGCGGGCCGCGCCTCGCCCGCCGGTTGTGGCACGAGTGCGCGGGTGGGCACATGCGGCACTCGCACCCGGGCCCCGGCCGGCGCGTGCAACGGCTTGGTCCCGGGCGCGGTCGCGGGCTGTTGACCGGATACCGTAGCACCGCGGGCGACGGCGCTCGCTTGGGTCGGCTCGCGCGAGCGCTGGCTCAGGATCGGCCTGATGAACAGGAACACGGCCAGCCCAACCAACCCGATCGCGGCCGCTAGCAGCCACACGCCGGTGCGCACGTTGGCGGTGCGCACGACGCGCACGCCGTCTTCATCCACGCGCGGCTTCTTCGGCCGATTGTCGTTCGCCATCAGCGCCCCTCGCTCGCCGCGTATCAGGAGCCCAGTGGGCATGCAAGCCAAGACCGCGCAACCCTGGCGCACCCTCACAACGCCACCGCGCCACGCTCGCCAGGACTCGCCAGGCCCGCTCACGTTGCGGTGCGCGCGGGCCGGTGGTAACCATAAGTACCATGTCGCTGCCGTCGGTACTCGACGAAATTGATCGCCTGTTCGATGAGCTGGTGCATCGGCGCTGGGGTCCGGCCGGCCGCCAGGTGGTACCGGCCGGTATCCGCGAAGTCGAAGACGGCTGGATCATCGAATTGCCGGTCGAAGGGCTACGCGCCGAGGACTTGAAGGTCGAGGTGCACGGGCGGCGGCTGACCGTCAGCGGGCATCGCCGCCGCGAACGCAGCCACCGTGAGCCGTGGGCGGGCTGGATGCGCACGCATCAGGAGGTGGCGCTGCGGCGCATAATCGCGCTGCCAGCCGAGGCCAAGCCGGAGGACGTCGAGGCCAAACTCGAAGGCGCCACACTTACCATTCACGTCCGGAGACACAAAAAGTGACCGCCGAGGCGCCGGACGTAGCCACGCTCCAAAGCGCCGCGGCCGCCCGCGAGCTGTCGGCCGACGAGGCGGCCTTCAGCGTGCCGGCTGCTGAGCTGGCCTTCCAGACCACCGCCGAGATCGCCGTCACCCCGGACTGGGCTGGCCAGGAGCGCGCGCTGGCGGCGTTGGAACTCGGCCTGGGCGTCAACCACGCCGGCTTCAACATCTACGTCTGCGGCCTCGTCGGCACCCACCGCGAGCAGACGCTGGCGGCATTATTGGCGAACTTGACCCGCAGCCTGCCGCGGCCGGGCGACCGGGTGTTGGTGCAGAACTTCCAGAACCGTGATCGGCCGCGCGCCTTCTATCTGCCCGCCGGCCAGGGCAAACAGCTGCGGCGCGATATGCTCGAGCTGGTCGAAGATCTCAAACGCCTGCTGCCGGAGACTTTTCGCAAGGAGACCTTCGAGGAGGAGAAGGAGCAGCTCTCCGAACGTTACGGCCACGAGGGTGAGGCCATCGCCAAGGAGCTGGCGCAACGCGCCACCGAGAAGGGGTTCCTGGTCCAGTTCCATCCTCAGGGCGGAGTCTTCTTCATCCCGTTAACCAAGGACGGCCAGCCGATGGAACCAGAGGAGTTCCAGAAGCTTGACGAAGCGGCACAGGTCGAGCTCCGCCGGCGTGAGCGCGAGCTGTCGCGTGAGGTCAAGACCATGCTGCGCCGCCAGCAGGCGCTCGGGCGCCGGCTCGGCCGCGAGGTCAAAGAAGTCGAGCGGCGGGTGGCGGGCGACGTCATCAGCCCGCTGATCGAGGAGATGACCCAGCGCTACGACAACCCCGAGGTGCAGCTCTATCTCGCCGAGGTCCGCGAGCACATGCTCGACAACCTCGATGCCTTCCACGAACCGCAACCGCAGCAGGCGTTGCCGTTCCCGTTCGCCGCCATGGCCGGGGGTGTGCCGGACGGCTTGCTCGATTACGAAGTCAACGTGCTGGTCGACAACAGCATCACCGCCGGGGCGCCGATCATCGTCGAGTCGTCGCCGGCGTACAAGAACCTGTTCGGTGCGGTTGAGCGCATGGTCGACCCGTCGGGCAAGCTGGTGAGCAACTTCACCCGCATCAAAGCCGGCTCGCTGCTGCGAGCGCATGGCGGCTGTGTTGTGGTCAACGTCATCGACGCGCTCTCCGAGCCGCTGGTGTGGCGCGCGCTCAAGCGCACGCTCAAGAGCGAGCAACTGGAAATCGAGGCCTATGATCCGTTTGCGATGTTCGCGACCACGACGTTGAAGCCGGAGCCGATGAAGATCTCCACTCGCGTCGTGCTCACCGGCCCGACCGAGATCTTCCAGCTGTTATATTTCTACGACGAGGAATTCCGCGAGATTTTCAAGGTGCGCGCGGATTTCGGCTACGAAGTCGACGGCGTGGGGGCGCGCCGGAGCTTCGTCGCGCAGGTGGCCCGTATCGCCCGCGATGAGCAGCTGCCGGCTTTCCGCGCTGCGGCGGTGGCCCGGCTGATGGAGTTCGGGGCGCGCTCGGTCGACGATCGGCGCAAGTTGCCGAGCCAGTGGGGTGGCATTGCCGACATCATGCGCGAGGCGGCCTTCTGGTGCCGCAAGTCCGGCCAGGACGAAGTCGACGATGCCCATGTGCGGCAGGCCTTGGAGCAACGCATCTTCCGCCTCAACCGCATCGAGGAAAAGATCCGCGAGCTGATCCGCGACGGCGTGCTGCTGGTCAACCTCGACGGCAGCACCGTCGGCCAGGTCAACGGTCTGGCCCTGGCCAACATCGGCGGCTACGAGTTCGGCCGCCCCTCACGCGTCACCGTCGCGGTCTCGATGGGCTCGCAGGGTATCATCAACGTCGAGCGTGAGGCGCAGCTCAGCGGCCATACCCACGATAAGGGCGTGTTCATCCTCTCGGGCTATCTGCGGCGGACCTATGCGCAGGACTTTCCCCTCAGCCTCACCGCCAGTATCGTTTTCGAGCAGTCGTACTCCGGCATCGACGGCGACAGCGCTTCGTCAACCGAGCTGTATGCCCTGATCTCGAGCCTCAGCGGCGTAGCGATCCGTCAAGACCTGGCGGTAACCGGGAGCGTGAACCAATGGGGTGAAATCCAACCGATCGGCGGTATCAACGAAAAGATCGAAGGCTTCTTCGCCACCTGCCGCGCCGTCGGGCTCAGCGGCCGCCAGGGCGTGGTCATGCCGGTGCAGAACCTTGACGGTCTGGTGCTGCGCGCGGAGGTCATCGAGGCCATCCGCAACCAGCAGTTCCATCTTTATCCCGTGCGCACGCTCGATGAGGGCATCGCGTTGCTCACCGGGGTGAAGGCCGGCAGCGTCACCGAGCCGGGAACGGTGCACTACCTCGCTTCCCAGCACCTGCGCAAGCTGGCCGAGGGGCTTAAGCAATTCGGCGTCCCGCCGCCGGCCGCCGCCAACGCCGCGGACAAGCCTAACCCTACGCCACCGGCGCCGCCCTCCCCACCGGCACCGCGCCCATAGCCACACCCCGGGCGCACGACCCGGCGCTGGGCGAAGCTTCGAGCTTGCGCGGCTCGGCTTCGTGAGCGGAGTGCACGCGCGCGGCGCGCGTAGACCTACTCGTTTGCATTCGCTAAGGATCATTCTGAGGCAGTACACTGAACCGGGATGTTCGCCGATGCCGGCAACGCTGCGAGTGACCATCGAGTTCATGGGCCCGTTCGAGTTCGACTTCGGCGTCGCCGGTGCCGAGCTGACGCTGGCGGCCCCGGCAACGGTGGGCAGCTTATTGCAAGAGCTGGCTCGACGCTGGCCGGCGGCGCAGAGCTTGCGCGCCATACTCGCCGCCGGCGGCTCGCCCCGGGGGCGTTACTGCTACGTGTCAATCGACTACGTCATGCTCAAACCCGACGCTGCGCTCGCGGCGCCGTTGCATGACGGCGCGCGGGTGTGTTTTGGAATGCCGATGGTCGGCGGCTGACGCGCCGAGAAGGAGGAGCTAATGCCCGGGAACGATTGGCTGGCGTCCAAGATCGTGCTGGAGACCCAAGACGCGGTCATCTTCGCCGATCGCGACGAGGTGATTCGCCTGTGGAATTCCGGTGCCGAGGTCATGTTCGGATACACGGCAACCGAGGCCGTCGGACAGCGGTTACCGTTGATCATCCCGGAGAAGCTGCGCCAGCGCCACTCCGATGGCTACCGCAAAGTGATGGAGACCGGCGTGACCAAGTACGGGCGGGACTTGCTCGCCGTGCCCGCCACGCGCAAGGACGGCACGCGCATCTCGATCGAGTTCACCATTCTGCTCGTTCGCGACGGCAACGCCGCCGTCCAGGGCGCCGCCGCGATCATCCGCGACGTGACCAAACGCTGGCAGGAGGAGCGGGCTTTAAGAGCGCGGCTGGCGGAGTTGGAGGCGAAAGCCGGCTGAGCCGGCGCAAGGTGCTAGTGGCGGGACAGTTTGCGCCGCCCCCCGTATTGCCCGGCGCCCGCATCTGCGTCATGTCCACAGCAGCGCCCTAGGGCGCGGGGAAGGAACTGGTGACAACCCATGACTGCCGAGAACGCGAAGAAATGCTTGGCCTGCGACCGCGGCGTTAACGAGGTGCCCCTGATCGCTCTGGCCTATCGTGATCTGAACTTGTGGATTTGCCCGCAGCACATCCCCATTTTGATCCACGACCCGGCGCGGTTGGCGGGGCGCTTGCCTGGGGCCGAGCGGCTCTCGCCCGGCCGCCCACCAGCAGACGAGGACTGAGCCCACGGGGCCGGCGCCCGGTCACGGCAGCACACACTGAACGACCTGGCGGCTGTGACGGCGGTAGAGGCGGAAGTCGGAGTCGGCGGGGCAGGAAAGGAGCAGACAAATGGCGCCGTTTGCAGGCGTGGACTATTACGACCTCGACGAGTTGTTGAGCGAGGAGGCGAAGATGATTCGCCGCACGGTGCGCGACTTCGTCGAGCGCGAGGCGCAGCCGATCATCGAGGGCCATCACGCGCGTGAGGAGTTCCCCCGCCACCTGATCGCGCGCATGGGCGAGTTGGGCCTCTTCGGTGCCAACCTCACGGGTTACGGCTGCGCCGGGCTGAGCAACATCGCTTACGGCTTGATTTGCCAAGAATTGGAACGTTGCGACAGCGGTCTGCGCTCGATGGTGTCGGTGCAGGGCTCGCTGGCGATGCACGCCATCCACGCCTTCGGCTCACCCGAGCAGAAGCAGCGCTGGCTGCCGCTGATGGCCGCGGGCAAAGCCATCGGTTGCTTCGGGCTGACCGAGCCCGATCACGGCTCCGACCCCGGCGCCATGGAAACCCGCGCTCGCGCCGACGGCAGCCACTTCATCCTCTCGGGGGTGAAGCGCTGGATCACCAACGGTAGCATCGCCGACGTCGCCATCGTCTGGGCGAAAGCCGCCGACGGCATCCGTGGCTTTCTGGTAGAGCGGGGGATGCCGGGCTACAGCGCGCACGACATCAAGGGCAAGTTCTCGCTGCGCGCCTCGATCACCTCCGAGCTGGTCCTCGACGAGGTGCGGGTGCCGCACGCCAACCTGCTGCCCGAGGTGGTTGGGCTCAAAGGGCCGTTCTCCTGTCTCAACCAGGCCCGCTACGGCATCGTCTGGGGCGCCATCGGCGCGGCCCTGGCCTGCTATCAAGTGGCGCTCGAGTACGCCCAGAACCGCACGCAATTCGACCGGCCGCTGGCCGGCTTCCAACTGGTACAACAGAAGCTGGTGCACATGGTGACGGAGATTACCAAGGGGCAGCTGCTGGCGTGGCGGCTGGGCCAACTCAAGGATGCCGGCCGTGCCCGCCCACAACAGATCTCGCTCGCCAAGCGTAATAACGTCGGCCACGCCCTGGAAATCGCCCGCCTCGCCCGCGATATTCTCGGCGCCAGCGGCATCGTCAATGAATACCCGGTGATCCGCCACATGCTCAACCTCGAGACGGTGAATACCTACGAGGGCACATATGACATGCACACCCTCATCGTCGGCCGCGACCTCACCGGTTTGGATGCGATCCGGTGAGCGCGTACCGGCCGGAGCAGCGCGGGAGTAAGGCGCAAGATGCGTCGCGGTAATGCGAAACGCGAGCGCTCCGGCGGCGGCTCGCCGCTGTCGCTCAAGCTCCAACGCCAGTTGCACGCTTGGCGGGTCGAGCAGGCCCTGGCCGCCGGTGAATCGGTGGTGGTGGTGGAAAAGACCTACCGCTTGCGCGATGGCCAGCTGGCGACGCTGGCTTTCGACCGCGACGACGAGGGCCGCCTGTGCGTCGGCTACGCGGTCGACGAAGGCGGCTGGGTAATGGTCGAAAGCGAGCCCGTCAGCGTCCGGACCCTGGGCTATTACCAGCGTTGGCTCAAACGTCACCGCGAGTGGGAGGAAAGGCCGGAACGCTAGCCGGCACCGGTGGCGCTGCCGCCTATAATAGTTTCGGGTTCAGGCGGTAGCCGATTGGGGCAGGCTGTACCTGCCATCGCTTTCTTCAACCTACAATCGGCAGGCACAGCCCGCCCTACGGGCTACAGACCCCACGGACTGCTACAGTTTGGAGCCGACCCGTAGCGTGCATAGGCGGGCCCGCGCCCTACTTCCTGAGCACGTACGTCGCCGTCTGCTGCGTCCAGTCGGTCGGCTCGAGCTGGTTGAGGCGCTTGGTCAGGTCGGAGATCATCCCCGTGCTCTTCGCGTCGAACACAGCGAACATACCTTCTTTGAATCCGAGCGGGATGAGATCTTCCTGACGCCGCGTCGCGATCAGGGTCACGCGTTCTTCGGCGACCGTTCCTTTGAAGCCGGGGAGAAATTTCGCCTGCAAGCGGATGTCGCTGCCCGCGGGCGGGAACTGGTAGGCCTGGCCGCCGCGCACGGCGTTGTTTCGATCCGTTGAATTGGGCAGCAGCAGCGTGACCGAACCGTCGGCAGCGACGGAGAAGAGGTAGACGAAGGCGTCGGCGCCGGTCTGGTAGAAGACCTCGACCGTCTCGCCCTCCTTCAATTCGGCGCGCGACAGCGACAGGCGGGCAGACAGGCCTTGCCCCCGCTCCGGATACACCGGGCGGATCAGGGCACGCAGCGACACCACGTAGCGCTCGCGGTCGGCAGCGTCCCAGTCTTCCTTGACGTCGGCTACCTGCTCGATCTTGCCGCGCACGGCG
Organism: Deltaproteobacteria bacterium; assembly: GCA_016210005.1. Lineage (NCBI taxonomy): Bacteria > Pseudomonadati > Myxococcota > Myxococcia > Deltaproteobacteria bacterium. Next base: position 32,559 of record JACQVA010000202.1, read on the forward strand.
GCGAAGACGAGGTCTTCAGCGAGCTGGCTATTCGACACCAGCGTGTGGCTCTTGATGAACACACCGGTGGCCTTCTCGATCGCGTTGGTCTCGGCCGCCCGCCGGGCGCGCTGCTTTACTTCGGTGGGCGTTTCCACGTCCCCCTGACGCGCGTCGCCGCTGGCGTCCACCCAGACCGGTGTGTCGGCTGCATCAACGGCGTGAAGTGGGATACAGAGCAGGAGAAGAAGCAGTCTCGCGCCAAGTCGCCAAGGGGCGAAGTGCAAGAGGCAGACGCTGGTGATGCGAGTGACCGCCCCACGAGGATCGGTTGACAGAATATGGGCTGTCACCGACTCCGGTCCTGCTTCGCGGGCTTGGCGTCTAAAGAGATCCATCGCTCCTCAATTCCGGAACCTGAACCGCCCGCGCAGCTTCGACGGCTCCGGCAGCAAGCTGGGGGTCTGGCTGACGTTCAACTCCCTCGCGTCGTCCTCAACCTGCGGCGTGATGGCGGCGTAGATCTCGGTGAGATCTCTCTTGCCGTCGTTGATCGCGTGCAGGAAGTAGTAAGTCAGAAGCCCATGGCCCTTTTCGCGCGACGAGGTGCTGATTTGTCCACCTTGCGTGGCGGCCAGTACGGCGAGATTCGCCGGTAGGCTGCCGGTCTCCTTCATCATCACCAGCGGCCGCGCACCCTTGGCGAGCACGCTGCGGCCGCCCGCGCCGGAGAAACAGGCGTCGAGCACCACCGCCACGTCGCGAACGGGCAGCGCGCCGAGCTTGGCGTACAGCCGCGGCAACGGGTAACCGGTGTCGGCGAGGTAGTTGGGATCGCCGTCGTAGGGCACAAGGTACGCCTCGCCGCTTTGCGGATCCGGCGCGCCGTGCCCGGAATAGTAAACCAGCACACGGCTGGCGGGCTTGACCCGGTTCGGCAGCCACGTCTCGACCAGCTTGCGAATGCTCGACTGCGTTGCCCCGTCGTTCAGCAGCAGCTGGATGTTCCGTTGTCGGAAGCCGAGCGCGACCAGATAGTCCTTCACCAGCTGCGCATCCGCGGCGGAGAAATCGGAAGCCGGGAGGTCGCGATACTTCTCGACACCGACGACGAGCGCCAGATCGTCGTCGCCGATGATCCGCTCGGCGGCACCCAAGGTCTGATCCTGCCCGAGAAGTGTTCGCTGGACACGGTGACGTGAGATGTTAGGGTCCTTCAGCAAGCTTGGCAAAGACTTTGAAGAACTCGGCGATGTCGTCCATGCGTGGCAGCCCGATCCAGAGA
>JACQVA010000203.1 GCA_016210005.1 Deltaproteobacteria bacterium
GGAACGGCACGCTGTACATTGGGGTGACCTCACAGCTGGCAACGCGGGTGTGGCAGCATAAGAGCAAGGTAGTGGAGGGTTTTTCGGCCAAGTACGGCGTTGACAAGCTGGTCTACTACGAAGCGCACGGCTGCGCAGAGAGGGCAATCGTGCGGGAGAAGCAGCTGAAGAAGAGGCGCCGCGCTTGGAAGATCGAGCTGATCGAAGCTCAGAACCCGGACTGGCGAGACCTATGACGAGATCGTGTAGCGCTGGCGGGTGGTAGCGAGCCGGTGCCGTGGATTCCCGCTTTCGCGGGAATGACGAATTGCGTCGCTTTCGGCCATGGGCCTCGGCCTGACAGTACACAGTACTGTCAGACTGGTGAGGATTTGCCCGGGCGGCTGCACGTTACCCACGGATTTGTCGCACATCCCCGCCCTGGCGCAGCGCGGCCGCGCCGTTGCAATGCGGCCGAATTCCGGGTAGCGGCTGACGCTTATGAACGGCTCGGGCTCGCGCTGGTGGCAACGCCCATCGACTTGGATTCTGGCCATCGTTGTGTTCGCGGGGGTGGTGCGCCTGACCAACATCGAGTGGGACCAACGTCACTTCTTTCACCCCGACGAGCGCCGGGTCGCCTATGCGGTGCAGGACCTCTCCTTCAAGCCGCTCCAGCTCAATCCCAAGTTCTTTGCCTACGGCTCGCTGCCGATCTATCTGACCAAGATCACCAGTAGCCTGCTCGGGCTGCTCGACCCCCGCCTCGGCCATTACGACAGCGTCATCCACATCGGGCGGGCGGTTACGGGCGTGCTGGGGACGCTGACGGTGTTGCTGACGATGCTGCTCGGCTTCCGCATCTACGACCGCGCCGCCGGCATGCTCGCCGGCTTCCTGCTGGCGGCCTGCGTCCTGCACGTACAGAACTCGAAATTCGGCTGCGTCGACGTCCCACTGACGTTTCTGGTGTTGCTGGCCCTGTATTGCCTGATGGGCGTCGTGCAACGCGGGCGGACGCGCGATTTCGTTTACGCCGGGCTCGCCATCGGGCTGGCGGGCGCCACCAAGGCCAGCGCCTTTCCGATGATGCTGCCACTGCTGGTGGCGGCAACGCACCGCTGGCGCAGCGGCGACCCGCTGGGGGTGACCCTGCTGCGCCTGGCGACAGCCCTGGTCGCCGTCTTCGGGGCCTTCGCCTTCGGCGAGCCGTACGCGATCGTGGACTTCTACAATGTCTGGCAGGCGGCGGACCAGGGCCATCTGCTCGGCAACCTCAAGTACTTTTGGAGCCATGCGCCGCAACAGAGTCAGTTCTTGCGCGACCTGATCGAACAAAGCGGCATGGTGCGCAATGCCGGCCTGTTCCCCTACACCAACCAGTACGTCGGCACCGCCAAGTACGGCTACGAGCTGAGCCAAATCATCCTGTGCGGCATGGCGCCGTTGCTCGGCTTGGCCGCGATCTGGGCCACCGGCCGGCGGGCCATCGGCATCTGGCGCGAGCGCGCGGAAGAAGTCGTGCTGCTGGCGTGGGTCGTGCCGTTCTTCCTGGTTACCGGCTGGTTCGAAGTCAAGTTCATCCGCTACCTGCTGCCGATCTACCCGCTGATGATCCTGTGGGCGGCCGAGTGGTTGGTGCGGCTCAACCGCCGCGGCAGTGTTTTCGGCCGCCTGGCGCTGCCGGCCACCGTGGTCGGCACCATGGCGGCGCTGGTGGCGTTCCTGTCGATCTACACCCGCCCGCACACGGTGGTGCAGGCCTCCGAGTGGCTCTACAAGTTCGTGCCCGCCGGCACCAAGATCCTGTCGCAGGATTGGGACGAGGGCTTTCCGATGCCGCTGCCCGGCCCCGGGATGCACCCCGAACGCTACAAGATCGTGACCTTCGGCTACTACGAACCCGATAGCCCGGCGAAGATGCGCAAGCTGGCGACCGAGCTGGCGCAGTCCGATTACGTCGCCTTTCAGACCAAGCGGCTGTATGGGGCCCTGACTCAGGCCTCGCAAAAGTTCCCGCTCAGCAGCAACTATTTCTATTTGCTGTTCGCCGGCGATCTCGGCTTCACCCTCGTCCACGAAGTCTCGGCGCGGCCGAGCCTGTTCGGCCTCGAGTTTCCCGACGAACTCGTCGACGAGTCGTTCACCGTCTACGACCATCCCAAGGTGTTGATCTTCCGCAACGAAGGCCGCCTGGAGGCGGAGGCGGTGTTCAACCAGATCATGCACGGCCTGCCGTCGCAGCCACTCACTCGCCGTGATCTGCTGCTGGCACGGCCGGGCGCCGAGGTCGGCGGTGTGATCAGCGAGCCGATCCAGTCCAGCCTGGCAGCGTTTCTCAGCTTCGCCCTGTTGGTGGAGGGCCTGGGGCTGGCGCTCTATCCGCTGGCGCGGCGCTATCTGGGCGGGGCCAGCCCCTACGCGTTGTCCAAAGTGCTCGGGGTGTTGCTGTTCGCGTACGTGCCGTGGCTGCTGGTCAGCCTGGGTCAGGCGGAGTTCACCCGCGAGACGTTGACCGTGACGGTGCTCGGGCTGGGCGCGATCGGGCTGATGGGCTGGCTGCGCCGGCGCAGCCAGCCCATCAGCGCCGACCACGGCGAATGGGTTGCCAGCGAGCTGCTGTTCTGGGGCGCCTTCCTGTTCTTCCTGCTCGTGCGCGCCTTCAACCCGGAAGTCTACTGGGGCGAGAAGCCGATGGACTTCTCGTTCCTCAACGCCCTCAGCCGCGCCACCACGCTACCGCCGCCGGAGCCGTGGTTTGCCGGGCACGACCTCAACTACGTCTACTACGGCCACTACCTCGCCGCTGCGCTCGGCAAGGTCTGTCACATCCATCCGGCGCTCACCTTCAACCTGGCGATCGCCTTCTTCGGCGGGCTGACCGCGGTGGCCGCCTTCGCCCTCGGACGTACGCTCACCGGCAGCTGGCGGCTCGGCACGGTGGCGGCTTTATTCACCACCTTGCTCGGCAATCTGTCCGGACCGCGCGAGTACATCGAACGCCACAGCATGAATTTCGATTACTTCTGGGCGACCTCGCGGGTGATCAAGGACACCATCAACGAGTTCCCGCTGTGGAGCTTCCTGTTCGCCGACCTGCACGCGCACGTGATGGTGATCCCGTTTTCGCTCACCTTCCTGACACTGCTGGTGGCGTGGACGCGCCAGCAGTTCGACGAAGTCAGCACGCGCTCCCCCCGCAGCCTGCTGCTGGTGCTGCTGGGCTTTGGACTCGGCACCATCATGGTCACCAACGGTTGGAGCACGCCCACCTACGTGTTGCTGCCGCCGTTTGTCCTGGGCTGCCACTGGCTGGGCGCGAGCAGCGGCCGGCGCTTCGGCACTTTCGCCGCCCAGCTGTTCACGCGGGTGGTGTTTCCGAGCATCTTGATAGTTCTGCTCGCCTACGCGCTCTATCTGCCGTTCTTCCTCAACTTCACGCCGCCCGAGCGCAACTGGGGCTGGGAACTCGGGCCGCTGGCCCGGCCGCGGGACTACGCCCAGATTTTCGGCCTCTTTCTCTACGTGCTGCTGCCGCTGTTCTTCGCTGTCTGGCTGCGCGTGTTGCGGCCGCGGCCGGCGCCGGCATTGACGATCGCGCCCGCGAATCTCGCACCGAGCAGATGGCGCCCGCGGCGCGCCTGGCTAGAGGCGCTCGCCGACCCGCCGGCAGTCGACACCGGCGAAGATGCTGCGGCGAAAACGGCCGAGCCGGGGCCGGCGGAGGAGGCCTCGGTGTTCCCGTGCGAGCTGCCCGAGGACGCGCCGGCCTGCGAGGTTGCGGCCGAGGCGCCGCCGCTGCCAGTGCCGGCGCCGGCTTTGCCCGCGCCGGTGCCGCGTTGGCCCGGGGTGTTGCGCATCGTAGTGGTCAGTCTGGTCGGGCTCGGCGCCATCGCCGGCTTGTTGGTGTCTAACCGCTTGTTTCTCGCGGTCATCGGCCTGCTCGGGTTCCAGCTCGCCCTCAGCCGGCGGATCAGCGCGCGGCAGCGGCTGCCGATTGCGTTGGGCGCGTTCGGCTTCTTCGTCACCGCCGGCTGCGACGTCGTCTACGTCTGGGACCGGATGAACACCATCTTCAAGTTCTATCTCGACTCGTGGCTGATCTTCTCCGCCGCCGCCGCCGCCGCCATCGGCGAGCTGTGGGACGGCGGCCTGCTCGGCCGCATCGGCCGCGCCATCTGGCAGGCCGGGCTGGTGGTACTGATCGCGGTCGCCGCCTTTACCGGCGCGAGCGGCACCTATGGTGTTCTTACCACCTACCGCGTGACGACACCCAAGCCGACCCTTAATGGGATGGCCTACCTGGAAGAGCGCGCCAACTACGAGCTGGCCGCCTTCAACTGGCTCAACCAGCGCATCAGCGGCATTCCGGTCATCGCCGAAGCTTACGGCCCGTCGTACCAGGAGTTCTCGCGGGTCTCGATGAACACCGGCCTGCCCACCGTGTTGGGCTGGGAGTACCACGTCATTCAGCGCTCGCACACGCAAGCCGACATCAACCGCCGCAAGGCCGACCTCAAGTTGATCTACACCAGTGATAATCAGGAACAGGTACGGGCGGCGCTGGAGCGCTACCACGTCGCCCTGGTGTACGTCGGCGCCCTCGAGCGGCGCACCTACGGGGGCGCCAACCTGGAGCAGTTCAAGCAGTGGCCCGCGCTGCTCACGCCGGTTTACGAGAACGCGGCGGTGAGCATCTTCGCCGTCAGCGGCGTCTTCACCGGCGGGATTCCGGTGACCACGGTTGAGGAAGTGCCGCGGGTGGGCGAGGAAGAGGCGGTGGCGCCGCCGCAAGAGCCCGAGGGCCAGCTGCACCAGCCGCGCGGCATCGCCGTCGACAGCCGCGGCGCGGTCTATGCCACCGACTTCGGCAATGCCCGCATCCAGAAATTCTCCCCCGAGCTGCGCTTCGAGCTGGCCTGGGGCGAGCGCGGCGAGCTGCCCGGCCAATTCCGCGATCCGTGCGGGATTGCGGTGGGGCCGCAGGACCTCGTCTACGTCGCCGATACCTGGAACCACCGCGTGCAGGTGTTCGGTGCCGACGGCAAGTATCAGCGCGAATGGGGCGCCGGCTTCTACGGCCCGCGCGGCATCGCCGTCGATGCCAAGGGCGCGGTCTTTGTCGCCGACACCGGCAACAACCGCGTGCTGCGCTTCTCCCCGACCGGCGATCAGGAAGCCGCCTGGGGCGGCGCCGGTAAGGAACCGGGCAAGTTCGCCGAGCCGGTCGGTATCACCACCGATGCCCGCGGCCAGGTGTACGTCTGTGACAACGCCAATGCGCGGGTGCAGATCTTCGACCGCAACGGCGCCTTCGTAAGCAGCTTCCCGGTGCCCGGCTGGGAGTCAAAGGTGTACTCGGAGCCTTACATCGCCGTCGAGCCCAAGGGGACGATCTGGCTGAGCGTGCCGGGGGAGAAAGAAGTGCGCGCTTACGATGCCGGCGGCAGGCTGTTGCGCACCATCACCGGCCAGGCGATTGCGACGGCTCGCTTCGAGACGCCCATGGGCATCGCCATCAGCCCGGCCACCAAACAGGTGGTGATTTCAGATTTGGAGCATCGCGTACTGCATTTCCCGTATGAAACTCGCTGAGCGCTGGTTCGTTCGGGGCCCGCTCGCAGCGGTGGCGTTGGCGAGCGGGGCGGCCGGTCAATACTGGCTGGTGGGGGCGTTCGCGCCGCTGCGGGCCGCCATCGCCTGGGCGGTGGCGGCCATGGCCTTTGTCCTGCTGTGCCTGCTCGATCGCAGCGGGCGGGAGCTGCCGGCGGCGGACGAGCCGCTGGCGCCGGCGCTGGAGTGGCCGCTGGCCCTGGCAGTGATCGCCACCGGCGTGTTCTTCCGCACCTTTCACCTCGAGCAGTTTCCGCCCGGGCTGAATCACGACGCCGCTTGGAACGGGCTGTACGCGGCGCAGATCCTTCAGGGCATTCCCTACACGCCCTACGTGGCCTCGGCCTGGGGGCGCGAAAGCCTGCCGATGTACTTGCAGGCGGCGGCGATGAAGCTCGTCGGTCACGAGCATCTGGCGACGATGTTGCCGGCGGTGGCGGCGATGGTGCTGATGCTGCCGCTGTTCTACCTGTGGGTGCGCGCCATGTTCGCCGCCCCCGCGGCGCTGGCCGCGACGCTCTTCCTCGGCGCTACCGGCTGGCCGCTGGTGTACGGCCGCATCGGTTGGGGAGCAGGGCTGCAGCCGGCGTTCACCACCATGACCTGTCTGTTCTTCTGGCGCGGCCTGCTGCGTGCGCGGGTCAGCGACTTCGCGCTCAGCGGCGTCGGGCTGGCGCTGACGCTCAACACCTACAACGCCTCGCGGATCTTCCCGGCGCTCTTCCCGCTGTTTGCGCTCGCCTACCTCGCCCAGCACCGCAACCTGCGCGAGCAGTGGCGGCGCTACTGGATCGGGGTCACGGCGATGTTCCTGGAGTTCGCCGTGGTGATCGCGCCGCTGGCCTGGTACGCGGCGACTCACTGGATCCAGTTCATGGGCCGCGCCAACGCCCTCTACGCCCCCACCGAGCGCGGTTGGGCCAATTTCAAGGCGGCGGCGTTGCTGTTCAACTTCTTCGGCAACAGCGACGATTTCTTCGTCAAGACGCCGCTGCTGGAGGCGCCGGCCGCCGTCTGTTTCGTCTTCGGCGTGCTCTGGTGTCTGGTGCGCCTGTTCGACACCCGCGCGCTGTTTCTTGCGCTCGGCCTACTGATCGGCTTGGTTCCCGGCCTGATCACGCGGCCGAACGCCAATCATTGTGTCGGCGCGTTGCCCTTCACCTACATCTTCGCCGGCCTCGGACTGCTGTACTTCGTGCGGCAGTTCGCCCGGCTCGGACGCGCCGGGCTGGTGGGCGCACTGGCGCTGGCGTTCCTGGTCGGCGCAGCGCAAGTGAGGGCGACGTACAGCGAATACCTCGGCGCTAACCGCCGCGACATCTGGGGCTACTATCCCGAGACCACGGTGCTGGGCCGCTACATGCGCACGCTCGCCGGCCGCTACGCGATCTGGGTGGGGGGCGCGAACTTCCCGCGCGATACGCTGACGTACTTTACGTACATGGGCGAGGGCGACCCTTTCCAGCGGCAATACACCTGGGTTGACGACTTGACGTCGCTGTTGAATCAGCCGCCGCAGCCACCGCCGGGGCGGGGGCTGGCCCTGATTCTGTCGACGATCGATGCCTCGCCCGGGGTGTTTGCGCAGCTGCTGCCGCGTTACCCCGAGCACGAGATCGTCGACCTGCGCTATCCGGTCGAAGACGGTCCGGTGTTCGCGCGTGCGTTGCTGGTTGAGCGCGCGGCGGTGCCGGCGCCGATGGCGGAACCGGCCGCAGCGCCCGCGGGACCGATACTCTGGACCGGGGGCCGCGGTTTTGCCCCCGGGCAGTTCAACACGCCCAAGGGCATCGCCCGCGGCGAGCGCGGCGAGTTCTACATCGCCGACACGCTCAACCATCGGGTGCAAAAGTTCGATGCCAGCGGAGCGTTCGTGGCCGCCTGGGGGCATCACGGCCGCGAGCCGGGTTTGTTCAACGAGCCCCACGCGCTGGCGCTCGACCATGAAGGCAACGTGCACGTGGTCGACACCTGGAACCACCGCATTCAGAAATTGGCGCCCGACGGCAAGGTGCTGGCGGTGTACACGCCGGCGAAGGGCTTCTTCGGTCCGCGCGGCATTGCGCTGACCCAGAACCGCGCCTACGTCACCGATGGTGGGAACAATCAGGTGGTGGTGTTCGATCTGGCGGGGAAGTACATCGCCACCTTCGGGCAAGCCGGTTCGGCGGCGGGACAGTTGATGCAGCCGGTAGGCATCGCCGTCGATCGCCAGGGGCTGATCTGGGTGGTGGACAGCGGCAACAACCGTTTGCAGGCGTTCGCCGCCGAGGGCGGCTCGGTGCGCACGCTGCCGGTGCCGAATTGGCAGGGCGATCAGATTAAGGAAGGGTACCTGGTGATGGCCGGAGATCGGTTGATTCTAACCGATCCGGTGAGCGAGCGCCTGTTGCAGCTGCGCGGTGAGCAACTGGAGGTGCTGGAGGCCGGTACGCAGCTGGTCGGCCCCTCCGGCATCGCCGCTGACAAGACCACGCTCTACGTCACCGAGCGCAGCCGCCACGCCGTCGTGCGGGTGGCAGTGAGCGGGCCTCCTGATAGAAAATGAACCACCGAGACACAGCGGGCACAGAGCAAACCCGCAGAATCCCGTTTTCGCAAAACCGGCACACGGCTAAGACGATGGGCGCGGGACGCGCTCTTCCAGCTCGCGCTTGAGTAGCGCGACCGCTTGCGTCAAGCGGCGGATCGAATCTCGGTGCGACGACAGCACCAATGAATAGTGCAGGACGATCGCCAGCAGAAAGAGAAACGCCACCAGGAACAGCAGCGACGGCGGGTAGCTCACGCCCAGTGACAGGGCGATACGATCGAGCAGCGGACGATAGACCGACAAGAGCAGCAGGGCGATACCGGCGCCGATCCACAGCAAGGCGTAGCGTTCCTTGAGCCGCGTGCGGCGCACCGCTTCGATGACGAAGACAATGAGCGCCAGGCTGAACAGGATCGCCAGCGTTTGCAGCGCATACAACGGAGCCAACATAGTGCCATCCCTCCTCCGGTCGTCAGCGGCGCCGCAGCCGCTCCATCAGCACGGCCAGCATGACGTTGAGCATGTAGAACGCGGAGCGGGTAACACCCGCCAGCGATGAGCGCCCCGTGGTGCGTGCCCGCATGACTACCGGCAGCTCGCGGATACGGCAGCCGGCGCGGGTGGCGAGCACCAAGGCTTGCGTCTCTGGGTAGTCGTCGGGCTGGAAGCGGGCGAGCAGTTCGAGGGCGCGGCGATTGAGGCCCCAGTAGCCCGAGGTCGGATCGGTGACGCGGGTACCGACCATGGCGCTGAGCACGCCGAGCACCGCGATCCCGAGGCGGCGGGCCACGGTGGACTGGAACCCCTGTCGTGCCAAGAAGCGCGAGCCGACGACGATGTCCGCCACGCCGGCGTCGAGGAGCGCGGTGAACTCCGGGATGTACGCGGGGTCGTGCTGGCCGTCGGCGTCCAGCCGCACGACGGCGTCGTAGCCGTGCGCGAGGGCATAGAGGAAGCCGGTCTGAACGGTGGCGCCAATGCCGAGGTTGCAGGGGTGGCGCAACACGTGTGCCCCGGCCGTGCCGGCGCTCGCAGCCGTGGCATCGCTTGAGCCGTCGTCAATAACGGCAACATCAACGCCGTTGGCCCGCACCGCGGCCACCACCGCCGCGATGCTGGCGGCCTCGTTGTACGCCGGTATAACGACAAGTAAGTGCACAGACTAACCTCCCGTTACTCCGCTCATCGGCATTAGTCCTTGAGCGCGATCTCGCGCACACCCATGCCGTGATGCACGAGCCAGCCGAAAGGAGCCCATACCGACAGCCGCCGGCGGCGCTGGATAGTGCGCCGCTTCCGCCACGCCCCAGGCAGCCCGTGCAAGGCTGCCAACACTGCTCGTATGAACACGATCAGCAGCCCGCTGGCGGAATGCGCGTCGGCGAATCGGCCGGCCGCACCGCGGCGCTGGAAGACCGCCAGAGCTTGCACGCACAACCGCAGCGCCGTGAACGGTAGGCTCATAACCAGCAGCGGCAGTGGCAAGCATTTCACCGCCACCCAAAGCCGGTTGCGTTCTACCAGGAACGCCTTGAGCGGCGAATAGTGCGCGGTGGACGCCGAGTACTTGTGATAGACGATCGCCTTCGGCACGTAACGGCAGCGCCAGCCGGCGAGTTGCGCGCGCAAGCCCAGGTCGGTGTCCTCGCAGTAGGCGAACAGATCTTCATCAAACAGGCCGATATCGGCGAGCATCTCGCGGCGCAGCAGCATCGCACACCCGCTCGCCAGCAGGATCTCTTCTTCGGCGTCGTACTGCCCGCGATCCACATCGAGTCTTCCGCGGCCGCGGCTCATCCCGTCCGGGTAGAGCAAGAGCCCGACGTTGTCGATCAGCCGGCGGTCGGAGAACGACAAGATCTTCGGAGCGCACAGCCCGGCCTGCGGGCAGCGCTCGGCCGTGTCCACCAGTGCCCGGAGGCAATTCTGATCTACTTCCGTGTCGTTGTTGAGCACGAACAGATAACGCCCGCGCGCGGCGCAAATACCGGCGTTCAAGGCACCGCCATAGCCCCGGTTGGAATCCAACGCGATGACGCGGACCGCCTCGCCGAAACGCTCGTGCACCAATGCCACCGAGCCATCCGTGGAGCCGTTGTCGACCAGTACGACTTCCGTTGCAGCCAGGGCTTGGCCGAGTAGCGAGGAGAGACAGACTTCAAGGTGTTCGCGACCGTTCCAATTGACGATGACGGAGGACACGGCAATCGCGGCGTCGCCATCATCGAGTCCAACTGCGCCCGCAGTCGTCCGCACGGTTCTATTTACCACGACCACCCAGTCATCGGGCTGCTCTTGTATCGCGCTCGCGGCGCGAACGCCATGACGCCGAGTGCCGCGCGCCGCGCTTGTTCTCGATGCGGCGGGCCAGCGGAGCACCGCCGGGTGTCTTCCGTGTTGCAAGTCCGGCCCGCGGCCAAGATACTGCCCATAGACAAGTATCTATTGCTGGCTGGTCACAGCGCATGATAGAAACGCACGGCTTACGAAGTCATTGCATAGTTGAAAGGGGGGCCGCCATGAATCGACCTATGCTTGCGGGCTTACTATGTGCGATTGCTGCGATTACGCTAACGGCGGTAACGTCGGCGAGTGGTTGTGCCCCCGGCCAATGTCCCGGCTCCTTTCAGGTGCGAACGATGGGCGACCCCACCACGATGCAAATCCCCCTGGCGTGGGATGCGGTTCCCGGAGCCACCGGCTACATCCTTGAACGCAGCTTGTCGTGCGACTTCTCGCCGACTAGCACCGTTGCCGTTGATGAGATGGGCGTGAACTCCGGTACTTTGATCGGCGGATACACGCTCGGTGTTCCAGGGGCGCTCGGGTCCGACAGCAACACGGCGCTGTTGCTCAACGGATCGACCGGCCTGGTAAACCTGGGCAACCATGCCAGCATCGACATAACGTACAGGCAGAACGGGCTGACGCTTGAAGCCTGGCTCAGTGCACCATGGTTCGGCCCATATTCGACAATCGTGGGTAAGAGCCGAAACGCTTCAGCAACCAACTATGGCTTCGACATCGGGGAGGGAAGGCTCTTTCGATACTGGACTGGGGACGGAGGTTGGAACACACAAACTTGGGACTTCCCGCTCGCCACCAACACCTGGTATCACGTGGTCTTGACGCACCGCACCGATGGGACGGTGTATCTCTGGCTCAACGGCGCGCGCCAAGCCATGCGGGTCAACACCAGTACGCCGATCAAGAGCCCCGACCCTGCAGCGATTGGCAGCCAGACCGGACTGGCGCCGGCTTGGCCTTTCTCCGGCAGCCTAGACGAAGTCGCGATTTACGATCACGCGCTTGCGGATGCACGCATCGAGGCACACTACAACAGCCGCGACAGCGGCAACTACAGCGCGGAGGTGCTCGCGGATGCGCCTGTTGCCTACTGGCGGCTCGGTGATCACGGCGGCCCAACGAGCATTAACCTCAGCGCCGCAGCCACCGCTTACGGCGACACCGGTCGAGAGCCCGATGACAAGTGTCGCTTCTTTGTGGACAACGGGCCATGCCCGCTGCAACCGGGGAGCCCAAGATTGCGGGCCGAGGTCACCTACAACTACCGTGTAAGGGCACAGCACCCTAATGGCGAACTCATTTCGGACTGCGTCAGTGCTCAGCTCGGAACCGCACCGATACGCGGCTTGGCCGGCGATCTGTGGGCTGACGTGGTGCTGGGAAAGCCCGACTTCGGCCAGAATGCGGCGGTGCTGCCGCTCGTGAATTGGACGGAGCGGCCCGCCGGAGTCTTGATCGACAAGCGCCAGGCGAATGGCCCCAGCCGAGTGTACATCGCGGACGCAAACCACAATCGCATCATCGGCTTCGATCACATCGGGCGATGCGGCGATGCGGCCCCGTGCACCGTAGACGGCGACTGCGTAAGCGGCGCGTGCGCTCTCGATCCTAGTACCCTGCTTCCGTCCATTGTCTTGGGCCAGCCGGACTTCACCGGTACTTCGGCCTGCAACGGCGACGGCACGGGCCAGTTGTTCCCGGGCCGCGCCCCCGCGAGCGCCTCTTCACTGTGCCTGATCCCACCGCTGCAAATCAGCATTGCGGAGGTGGTTTACGGTTCGCTGATGGACACCGATGACAACGGCGCGTTGTACGTGCCCGACGTCTTCAACAACCGCGTCCTGCGGTACGATGATCCGTTCAACTCAGCCAATACCGCGGCCGCGGACGCCGTTATCGGCCAGAGCGATTTCGCCGAGAATGTCTGCAACCGGGGCTTGCCCGCCGGTGCCCCCATCGATTGCGCCATGCTCTGCCTCGAAGGGGACCGCCATGCGGGCGTGGCCATCGACGACGAGGGCAACCTGTGGGTGGCAGATGTGGGCAACTACCGTGTGCTGCGTTTTCCGAAATGCCCGCGCAACAACTCCAGCGTTTGCAGTGGTGTGCCCGCCGGGGAGCACGCCAAGCAGGCCGACGTGGTGTTGGGCCAGCCTGACTGCGCTAGCCGGTCTCAAAGCGGAACCGGCCGGGGCCTCACCCAGTTCTTCCAACCGTTGGACGTAGCGTTCGACCGGCAGAGCAGAACCCTATATGTCGCTGATGCGGGTGATTGGGGTTGGATCCCGTCACGGTTGCTGAAGTTCACGCCGCAAGCCGGGGACTTCACGACCGGCATGTCCGGTGCGGCGATACCGATTTCTCCCCCGCAGCAGTTTCCGGGTACGCCACCGCAGCTGTGCGCTCCAAGACCAATCGAGATCACTTTGGACACGAGCCCGGACGGCCTGTGGGTGCGCTACGACGCGGATGTGTGCGTGGAGCGAGTCAACACCGCGACCGGCCAGCCTTCGTTGCGCATTTCGCAGTTTGGTGGGCCGATGCGCGGCGTTGAGGTTGACCGCTCCGGAAACCTCTTTGTGCTGGATACCTTTGACTATCTGTTTCGTTTCGGGCGCCCCGCCCTGGAGTCCGTCCTGGAGGCGCAACGCGCCGGCCTGCGTGAGCCCGTCTTTGTTCAACCCGCCGCCGGCTGGTTTAGCGCGAGCTGGACGCAATCCAGTAAGGGCGTTGCAGTTCTCAGCGACCCGAGCGGGAACGGCGGCGATCAATTGATCAACGCCGACTGGAACCGGCTGCTGATTTACAACAACTGGGATGCGAGCACCGCCCAAAGCGGCGCCGCCGCGGATGACCTGTTCGGCGAGCCCAGCTTCACCTCCAGTAGCCAGTGGCCGCACCAGCAGTTTGGGTTTCCGCAAGCGGTCGGCAACCAACTCTGGGTTACGCGTGGCACGAATTCGGCCACCGATCTGCTCGTCTTCTCCTACCCGGTCTCGAACAGCTCCACCCCAGCGGTCATCCCGCTCACCGTGCGCCCGGGCTTCGATGGGTTCCCCGTGCTCGGTTGCCCCGGTGCGGCGTACTGCAATTGCGCTGGGCAGGGATGCAACGGCAACCGCATCTATGCCTCGGGAAGGCCTCTCGATTTCGCTGTGCACGCCGCCGCTGATGAAGCTTGGGTGGCAGACCGCTGGAATCACCGCGTCTTCCGCATCAGGAATATAACCAACCCGGCGCAGCGCTTCGTGGACGTGGTCCTCGGGCAACCGAGCCTCGCGCAAACCCAAGGCAACCAGGGTGGTTCATTGCCCCGCGCCGACACGCTCTTCACGCCCTACTCCGTGGCAACCGATGCCAACGGAAATGTGTACGTGACGGATAACGGCGAAGAAGGGGGCACCAACAATCGCATGCTCGAGTTCGATGGCGCGCTGTTCGACACCAGTGCGGGCGCACTGTTCGGCGTACCGGCGTCCCGCGTCTTTGGCGCCGACGGGGACTTCAACGTCAACGGCTTCTCGGCCACCCGCGACCCGTATATCAGCCCCTTCGAGGCGATCTTGCATCCGCTGGGGCCAATGACCGTGGCGAGTAACCCTTATCCCAATACTCAGCGGTTTCCGCTGGTATACTTGAACCCGCTAGCCGAGAGCTTGCCGCAGCTCATGCTCGGCGACATGACCTCGTATCCTGATGCCAGTGGCGCGGTTGACAATTACGGGAATCTCTACATCGCCGACAACAATTGGGGAAGGGTGCTCGTTTACAGGAATCCCTTTCAGAGCGCCCTAGGTTCGCCGCCGCCGACCCCGACCGGCCCGACGCCAACACCAACTCCGAGTCTAACGCGAACGCCGACTCGCACACGAACGCCGACCCCGCCGCCGCCAATTTGCGGTAATGGTGCCCGCGAGCTCGGGGAGGAATGCGATGATGGCAATACCACCAGCGGTGATGGCTGTTCGAGTACCTGCACCTACGAGCGCATCCCTGGTAACGGCAGTGGCAGTGTGATGACCGACCGCCGTGCTTGCTTGCTCGAGTGGTCGGTGGTGAATCCCAACAACGTCCCTGCGCTCGATTCGCGCGGCCGGCCCAACTCGAACCAAAGCTGTCGCAACAACGACTCGAGCTGCGACTTCGACCTCGACTCCAACAACCGCACCTGCGAGTTCCGCGTGGTGGCCTGCCTGAACAACACCGATCCGAACCTGCCCACCTGCCCGCAGCTCGGTGTCGCCAATTCGATCCGGGTGCTCTTGCCGAACGCGTTGCGGGATCCCATAAACTACAGCAGCCTCACCACGGCCCTGCAAAGCCTGCGCGATGCGACAACCGGAGAGACGCTCAGCCTGCCCGTCGATTTCTCGCGCACCAACGTCTGTACGGAACCCTTTGCCATCCGCGTTCCACTACTGGGCAACACGCGCGTGAGCGCCGGGCGGCGTTTCCTGATCAGCCTCAGTCGATCGTCATCGCCTTCGCCGCCATCGCTACTGGACGCGGATCGGCTGACCTTGACCTGCAAGCCGTAAGGGGGGCCGCGGCTCCGTTTCGAGCAATCAGTGGGAGCTAGCCCCCGCTTCCGGCAGCTTGCGGAGCTCGACCGTTCGGGGCCGCCGCCGAGCACCGCGGGTCGGCCGCAGCCAGGCGGTAGAAAGGCACGAGATTGAACTTCTCTTCATCGCCGCCTTCCCGTCGCCATGACAGCCTTGCCGTGGGCTCGATCATGAGCGCGTTGAACCGACCTTTCATTGAGAAATGATGCGGCCCTACCGACAAGGCGACGGGCACCTGGTTGCCGCCGGCGATGCGCGTCTCGTCGATCGTGACGGTGACCGTGCCTTCGTAGAACTCGGGGAGGAACACGTACGAACCCGGTTCGGTGATGGTAAAGTCGCCTTCCCAGACGGCGTCGATCCAGCGCGCGGCCTGCTCGTGACGGAATGCGGCCTCGCGCACGGCGCCCGGCCAAGTCATGGTGTCAATGAACGGAACGGTCATCGTAAAGCTCTCAATGACCTTTTCGTGCTCGTCGCGCAGCTCGAAGCGGGCGCGGGCGCCAGCGCATGCACCGTCGCGCAGCAGCGGCGAGTCGGCGGCGATTGCCGGTGTGGCAATGCTGCTGTACGCAATCTTCGTCGGAGACCGCGTTTCTTCACCGCGAAATTCGAATTGCAGTCCTGGCAGGATGTACTCGAAGTACTGCGCGCCGTCGCGCAGCATGGTCGGCGTGCAGAGCAGCAAGACGGCATCACCCTGGAGTTCGCTTAGCTTGCGCAGGGTTTCGTGCACATCCCAGGCCGCAGTGCCGCGAACCGCACCACCGAGCAGCCACGACGCGTCGTTCTCCTGAAACACCACGTTGGCATTGCTCGGGATCAGGCCGATCACCTGCTTGCCCACGGTGTTGGCTCGCAACCAAACAGAGAGATACGCCAGATCACTGCGATAGTGTTGCCGGGTGACCGGTGAGGTCCAGAGGTCCCACACCAGTTGGCCATTCCAGTAGGCTGACCCCAGCACGCCAGCGGCCAGCAACGCCAGCAACGCGCCTCGCCCGGCGCGGCCGAAGCTGCGCTGCGCTGTGGCGACCAGGCCGCCGGCACCGATAGCCGCCAGGGCGTAGACGTACTGAATCGTGGCTTGGAGCCGCAACGGATCGAAGTTGCCGGTTGCGATCACGGTGCCGACGAAGGTTACCCCGAACGCGCCTACCACCAGCCCGTAAAAACCTCGCAGGCACATCAATGCGCAGTACCCGATCCCAAACAGCATCAGGCTGCCGGTGACGGGATCCACTTGCGGGCGGCTGTTGACATTGCGGACCGGGTTGCTGTCGCCCTGGGTGTAGAACAGGCCGACGGCCTGGGCGGTGCGCTCCCAACGCTTGGATAAGATGCTCGACCACGAATCGCGCGGCCCGTAATAGTCCTCCTGCGCCCGCGCCCGATTCCATCCGTTCAGGTACTCGTGCGTGAATTGGTTTTCGAGCCGATGCGTGAGCGGAATGAAAATACCGGCGACGAGGCTAGCAACCAGCAGCGTCGGCGCCACCACCCGGAGCAGGTTCGCGCCATTCCTGTTTGATATGCGGGCCAGGTTGGCAACCACCACACCTGCCAGTGCGAGCCCAACCAGCGGCCGGAACGCGATGTACGTGATCGTCGAATATCCTGCGAGCAATCCGACCCACGGATACACCGCCCACAATCCGCGCACCGCCGGGCCGGCCAACAGCGCCAAGCAGCACATCGTGATCAGCCCGTCTGGATGACCCGGGATGCGGTTGATGATGCTGTCCCAGCCGGAAACCGCGAGCAGCGCGGTGCCCACCACGGCTCCCGCCGGCCCTGACAAGGCGCGGAACCAGAAATACGCCGGGATAATCTTCAGCAGGTTCACCACTGCGAACACCTCCCGCACAGAGCGCAGGGTCGGCCCGCCGATCCAAATCCCGAGCCCCGCGATGGCAGCTTGGCTCATGAATTCCCAGCGACCACGGTCACCGGTGAGAAAGCGTGTGCCGAACTGGCCGGCCTGCAGCTCCTCCACTTGCGACACCGCGTCCGGGGGCGGGAAGTTATCGAAGTTGGCGAGTCGAAACGCCGCCGCAACCGCAAACGCGACGACCAGGACCGCCCACTCCCACCGGCTGAGCCGATTGCGCGCGGGGCTGAGCGGAGCTTGGAGCAGGCGCAGGCCCAGGCTCATCACCGGCGTTGCGACGAACCACGTCAGCCATGCCCGATCGAAATTCGCGCCCCAATCGGCCGAGAGCTGCTGGGTCGCATCGAACCAGAGCGCCGCCCCGAACAGGGTTACCAACCCGCCGGTGATACGACGCCACCTTTGTGGAGCCAGCCCCCATTGGCGGCCTTGCGATTGGGTCCAGTCGGTAATGGTGAACCCGGCCTGCCACGCCGCTGCGCCCAGCGCCGCCGCCAGAAGTAGCCACCAGCCGATCTGTTGATCCGGCCGGGTGGCCAACAAGCCTTGCGCCGCTGCCACCAGCGCAAGCGAGACCGGCAACGCCAGCGCGCGGACCGCAAGAGACGGAGACGTCACCTCGGCTGCTGCATGGTCGGGTCTTGGCAAGGTTTGCTCCATTGGTTTCGCAACAAAGATCGGGCCTCAGGCCCCCGGTTGAAACATGCCGCTACCTTGCCACTGCCCCCGGCACTCGGCAAGCAAGCCCCGCGGAGCTTGGCGACTACGTGGTGCGGGCTCGCCCATGTGGGCCATCATCGACCGCAACGCCAGGCGCATCCAGAGAGTGCGATGACGGCAACACCACCGCTGGTGATTCCGCCAGCTTCTCGCAGGGCAGCGTGTTGAACATGGCGGCGGTCGCCCGCGAGTGCGCCGTGTTGTCGGCGAAAGTCGTCCAAGACTACTTCAGCATTCTCGAAGACCTGCTGATCGCTGTCCGCCTGCCGGTGTTCACCAAACGTGCCAAGCGCCGCCTGATCGAGCACCCCAAGTTCTACTATTTCGACGCGGGGGATCGCTCTTCAGACGCGGCCGGGGCGACAGGTTCCTCCTTCCCGCCCCGGCACGGCGATGCTACACAGGCTGGCCATGGGCGAGGCCACTCGGGCCGGGGTGACGGTCACTGGCAATCCTGCGCGGGTGCTGCGCGCCGGTTGCCGGTTCGGGTGGCCGGTGGCGCTGCTTCCGCTGGCTTGGCTCGATCCCGACCACCGCCAGGTGGGCCTGCTGCTGAGTTGGCTGGCCGCGCAGGCGCTCTATCTGCTGCAATGGCCGCGGCCGCGCGGGTTAATCAGATGGCGGGCGCCGCTCGCCTTGCGACTGGCGCTGGTGGCCTATGCCGCCGCGCTCTTGGTCATCTTCTGCTTGGTCTACGATAACTGGCGCTGGGCCGCCACCGCCGACTCGCTCAACTTCTACGAGATCGGCGCCGAAATGGTGCGCGGCAACCCCGACATCAACCCGCTCGGCGCCCGCGGTATCTTCGAGCAATGCACCGTCGTGCAAGCCACCCTGCAAAACGCCTTCATGTACCTCTCGCCCTCCCTGTTCGCGCACCGGCTGGGCAACCTGCTGACGTCCGCGCTGCTGGTGCTAGCCGCGTCGGCCTTCGCCGGGCAGACCAGCGGGGCGACCGCGGGGCTGCTGATGGCGCTGTTCCTGCCCCTTAACAGCGTGTTTGCTGTCTTCACTCTTATCAGCTACCCCAACCTCTCGGGAGTGTTGCCCTACTACGCTGCCTATGCCTTGTTCGTGGCCGCGTGGTCGGTGTGGGAGAGTGACTTCTTGTGGGCGGCCTTGGGGCTGGCGTGCGGCCTGGCGGCGTACTTCCTGCCATTGTGGCTGGCGGCGGTGGCAGCGGTGAGCGCCGGCGTGGTGCTGTCGGCGCTTTACTGGCGCCGGCCGCGGATCTTGCTGATTTGGGCCGGCGGCGCGTTGGTCGCGCTGACACCGGCGCTGCTGCAGTTCGAGACTTTCATCCGCGTGCTGTTCGTCTTCCGCCCGATGAGCGGGCTGACGTTGGACTACGTCGCCCGGATGACTTGGCAGGCGCTGCTGTTGCCCTTCTGGTCGGAGATGAAATCCTACGGCGCGGGTGGCGGCTGGCTGGCGCCGCCCTTCAACTACTTGTGGCTGGCCGGGGTGGTGCTGGCGCTGACCAGCGCCGGGCTGACGGTGCTGCGCCGACCGCGCGCGCGGGTCTTGCGCTACGCCTGGGTCTGGCTGCCGCTCTTCTGCGCTGATGCTCTCGGACTGGCGATGGCCAACAGCGGCTATTCGACCGTGTCGCTCAAACGCGCCATCGTCATGCTCCCCAACATGACCTTCCTGATGGTGTTGCCGCTGGCGTGGCTGGCGGAAAGGATACAACGAACGGGCGCGACCGCAGTGCTGATCTTGTGCGCCTTGGCGGGCTACGCCTACGTCAACACCGCCACGCTGGCGGCGGCGCAGTTCGGCTACACCGTCGCCGACGGCGTGATCCGGATGCAGCAAACCGTCCCCGGACGCGTGCTGCTGATCTCGCCCCACGAGGATATCCGCCGGAAGTTCGCTGCCAACGGCGACGAGGACGATCTGGTGCAGCGTATCTTTCAGGTGCGCGAGCGCGCCGTGGTCAGCGCCGCCGTCCCGCAGCAGCGCGCCGACTTCGACCGCGCGGCCTGCTTCTCCCGCCATCTCGACGGCCAGGAGTGGGGCGATCGGGTGCAAGCGGCACTGGCCGGGCTCTGCCCGAATGCGCCGGTCGAGCCCATCACCGCCGAGCTCGAATGCGTCAGGTGTGATCCGCGATGACGAGCAGCGCAAGCCCCGGGCGGCGCCACGGCGAGCGACGGCGGTTGGCCGTGTTGGCGGCACTGGCGGCGGCCTTGATCTGTGCGCAGGCGGCGATCTTCTTTCACCTCCAGTGGGCAATCGCCAGCGCGGTGCTGGTGCTGGCGGCCGCCGGTATCGCCGTCGTGATCGGTGCGCCCCCGGCCGCGGAGCCGGACCTGGCGCCGGCAACCGCGGCCTCGCGCTGGCAGCGGGCGGCGGGAGTAGCGCTCGCGCTGGCCGGCATGCTGATCGCCGCATGGGCGGCGTGGCAGCTCACCATCAACTGGGCCGGCCGATTCGACCTGGCGGCGCCCCTGGCGCTGCTGGGCACGCTGATCTGCTCGGCCGGAATCGCGATCGCCGACCGGCGGGCGCAACCGTTCACCTTCGGCCGCGAGGCCATGCCGCGCTGGGAGCGCTGGGCGCTGCCGGCGATAGTCGTTCTGGCGTTCGCGTTCCGCTTCTACCGCTTCAGTGATTTTCCGCCACCCGACGGTATCTGCGCGATCGAGGAGCCGCAGACCGGGCAGCTGGGCTGGGAGATCCTGCGCGGGGCGCGGCCGTGGGAGTTCTTGCTCGATCGCTGGCTGGCGGCCGCCGGCATTCGACTTGGCGGCGCCAACCTCACCGCCGTGCGCCTGCCGTTCACCATCGTCAGCGCGCTCACGGTGCTGCCGCTGTACTGGCTGCTGCGCTGCCTGGTGTCGCGCGCTGTGGCCGTGACGGTGGCGCTGCTGTTCGCGGTCTGCCACTGGCATCTGGTTTACGCGCGCTACGCCCACAACATTTATCTGACGACGTTCTTGGTCGTGGTGATCCTGTACCTGATGGTGCGGGCGCGCCAGGACAGCCGCTTGGCGTTCTATCCCTGGATCGGCTTGCTCTCCGCTTACACGCTCTACACCTACGCCGGCTATCGCGGCACCACGCTCTTCGTCGGCCTGTTTCTCGGCGGCGCCTTGGTGGTCGATGCCTGGCGGGCGCGGCAGGCGCTCAGCCCCACCCGCCGCCAGCGCACCCGGCGCTGGCTGCAGCGCCAAGTGCTGGCCAGTGCGCTGGTGGCGATCGCCTACCTGGTGCCGCTGGTGCCGCTGGTGCGCGCCGTGATTTATAGCCCGTGGGGACCGAACTACTACTTCGAGGCCGCTCACCGCGCCGTCGACGATTCAGGCTACTACAACCCGTCGCTGGCGCGCTCGCTCGCGCTGCGGCTGGAACGCTTGCGCCACACCGCCATGATCTTCAATCACGCCGGTGAAGACTATGCCACGATGAACCTGCCCGGCGTCCCCATGCTCGATCCGGCCACCGGCGCACTGTTCACCGCCGGCCTGTTCTACTGCCTGCTCTGTCCGCGGCGGCGGCACCAGGGCTTCTTCGCCGCGATGTTCTTGGTGCTGCTGATGATGGGGACGGTGTTCGTGCACAATTTCGATGTGCGGCGCTTGCAAGGCATCATCCCGCTGATCTTCATCCTGGTAGCGCTGCTGTTGGAGCGCGTGCGCGAGCTGCTCGCCGCTGCCGGCCGGCGCGGCGAGCTGGCCTTCGCCGGCCTGCTGGCGGTGGTGCTGCCGATCTCCTACGCCCGCAACATCGACGTGTACTTCGTCAAGATGATGAATTCAGCGCAGGTGCTGGGCGCGTTTCACAATCGGTATACGGTGGCGATCCGCTACTTGCACCAACTCCCCGATAACGCCTTCTTGCTGCTGGTCGCCGACCTCGGCAACTTCTTTCAACCGAGCGACTACGAGTGGATGCGCGGCACACGCGTGCCGGGGCAGGCTACCAGCGACCTCTACCCGCTGCTCGAAGGCCAGCCCGGACGCTGGCCGGGAAAAGAGCTGTACGTGCTGCTCAAGGAGCCGTACGCCACGCAGGACCTTGCCGCCTTCCTGCGCGAGCAATTTCCCGGCACTACCTGTGGGCCGGTCGATGCGCCGCATCATCGCGAAGAGCGCTACGTCGGCTGCCACGTCGCCGTGCCGAGCCAGCAAGCCGAGGCGCCGCGGCCCGCCTGGGTCGGGCAAGGCGGCGGACTGCGGGCGCGCTACTATCACGGCGACGCCGCGCAGCCGTTTGTCGATCGCGTGGAGCCCTGCGTCGAGTACGCGCTTACGCCCAATGTCTGCCATCTCGACGACGAGCGCCGGGCGCCGCCGTGCCGTGTGAGCTGGGAAGGCACTTGGTCGGTCGAGGCCGAAAGCGAGGTCGCCTGGCAGCTCGAAACTCGCGCTGCGCAGGCGCAGATCTTCATCGACGGCGAGCCCGCCGGCCAGCTGACCCGCTTGCAGCCCGGCCCGCACACCATCTCGATCACGGCAGAGCTGGAGCAAGGCGAAGAGAACGGCGTGCGGGTAAAATGGCGCCAGCGCGAGGGGGGGCGCGGGGCGTTGTTGCCGTTCTATCGCCTGACGACGCCAGCTCGCGACGGAGGCTAGCTAGCGCGCTACTCGGTCCACGAACGTGGCAACGCCGGGGTGTTTGCGGTGAAGACGACACGGTATTTTCAGTAGGTGCGCAAAGCGGCCGGACCGCGCTAAGATCCGCGACCAGTGGCTCAGCCACGTGTTGGAGGGTGAGATCGCGGTCCAAGAGAACGCGATTGAGGTGAACCGATGACGGATCGACTACTGGTAGGGCTGGGGCGCTTCATGATCCCGGTCCCGGGCATGATCTGGCACCGCCTGGTAGCGGCCAACGCGCGCAAGACCCGCGCCGGCCTCGGCTTCATGGCGGCGGATCATCACCGGGTCCGTGACTACGTGGTCACCGAGCTGCCTCGCGCCGGTGCGCCGCTGCCGCCGGAGGCGATCGCCACGGCGCTCGACCTCCCCTTGGCGCGAGTGCGCAGCGTGCTCGACGAACTCGAGAAGCGCCTCACGTTCCTGTTTCGCAACCAGCACGGAGCGGTAACCTGGGCGTATCCGGTGACGGTGGACGAGACCCCGCACCGCGCCCGCTTCAACAACGGCGAGCAAGCCTACTCGCCTTGAGCCATCGACACCTTTGCTATGCCCTTCGTGCAAGGGCACCTGAGAAACGAGCCGGTGGCGGTCAGCATCCGCAGCGAGTGCGCGCACTGCGCGCGGCCGCTGGAGATCGAGATCGACAGCCAGCTGCACTACCGCGTCGCCGAGAGCGCCGCGCCGCTGGTCTTCGTCCCGTTGGTGGACTTCGCCAAGCTGAAGGACCCCAGCATCATAAATGTCTTCTGACGAAAGTCGGTATTCTTCTGGTCAGAAGAACATGCCAGAACACAGCGTCGCAGCCAGGGAGGAGCCCGGGGGCTGTACCTGACCTTGGGTCAAGCCGCCTACATCACGCCAATCGCCCAAGGGGCGTTGTTCGCTTTCCCGCGGCGATAAGTCTGGCGTCGTTCTCCTCTATGTCCGTGCGCCGGCGCGGGTTCGTTGCCGACACCCTCCCACGGGCGGGTGGCGTAGCGCCCCCACGGGGCCAAGGCCCACAAGGGGTGCGCGACAAATTTTTGGGTAACGTGGTTCGGTGTTATGGCCGTCATTCCCGCGAAAGCGGGAATCCAGTTTGGCGTTTGGCGCTATGGACAAGCAGTTCTGCGTTTACATCCTGGCGCAGGCGCACGGCTGAGCAGAGAGGGCAATCGTGCGGGA
>JACQVA010000204.1 GCA_016210005.1 Deltaproteobacteria bacterium
ACTTTGGGAAGCGATGCGCGCTCGCCACACCTTCGCGACGTCAGGCGAGCGGATCCTGGTCGACCTGCGGATCGGCGGCGCTTCCCAGGGATCGGTCTGCGAGCTGTCGACTGGCCCCGTGACGCTCGACGTCGAGGTCCACGGCAGCGGCGAACTCGAGACGATCGAGATCTTGAAGGGCTGGAAGGGCGGACCGATTCCTCTGGAGCCCGTGCACATTAGACGCTTTCGGAAGCAAGAAGACGTTCGCTCGAGCTGGACCGATCCGGCGCCGCTGGGCGAGGCGTTCTACTACCTGCGAGTGCGGCAGACCGATGGCGCACGCGCCTGGTCGAGCCCTGTCTGGGTGCGACTCGCGGGCGGCGCCCCCGCACCCGTGGCGGCCGCTGTTGCGCCCGGGAAGTGGCAGCGGGTGGCCGGTCCCGGCGGCTGGTCGGCGAGCACCCTCGAGTTGCCCTCACCCGAGCCTCTGGTGTTGACGGCGACGGCCGAGGGCTTCGAGGCAGGCACGAACTGCCACCGCGTCTTGCCGCCGTCGGAGACGCTGCACCTTCTGTACAACCGGATCGTGAGTCTGCCGCTGGCCCTCGAGCCGGAAGGACATTATCGCCTGCGTTACCGGCTTGCCGCCGGGCAACCGGCCGCCGTCATCTCGGTGATGCTGGACCGCGGCCTGAAGAACCCGGGCTATTTCTCGGCGATGCGGCTGCCCGGAGCGGGCGCCGCCGTGACCGAAGAGAAGGAGTTCCGCGTGGCTTCGAATGCCGGCGGCGTGCGACTGGTCTTCTTTCTTCCCGCGGGCGACAATCACTACGAGGCCGATGATTTCGAGCTCTGGGCAGAGGCGATACCGGGGCGGCGATGACGGCTACACCGATGTCTGATGCTGAGATCTCACCTCCCGGCACCGTGGCCGTTGTGCTCGCCGGCGGTCTTGGAACACGGCTGGCAAACACGCTCCCGGGAATTGCGAAACCGATGGCGCCTGTGTGCGGCAGGCCATTCATCGAGTGGGTCGTCCGCTTCCTGGCGGCCTCCGGGCTGAAGCAAGTCCGGATCGCCACCGGCTTCCTGGGGCAAACCATCGAGGAACACTTCGGCCGGGTGCCGATCGAGGGCGTGGACGTGCGGTGCGTGCGCGAGACGTCTCAGCTCGGCACGGGCGGAGCTCTTCTGAATGCCGGGCAGACCTGCGGCGGCAAGCCGGCCACGTGGCTCGTCTGCAACGGCGATTCCCTGATCCTCGACTCGCTCCGCGGGCTCTTCGCGACGCTCGTTGCCACGCACGCGGAGGCCGCCATCTTCTCCCGGCGAGTGCCCGACGCGTCCGCGTATGGATCTCTGGAGGTCGGCCTCGATGGCATGCTGCGAGCCTTCTCGGAGAAGCCGTCCGATTGCGGGGCAGCCCGGCCGCCAGGCCGGGCGAGTAGGGCGGGCCTCCTCACGCATGCATGAATTTTCTGAGAAAGCGTTTGTAGAAAGGGAAAGGCACCTCCACAATCGTGTTATCAACGCACGAGGAGGTGCCTATGGGACCGCAACAGATTGTTGCATGGACGGAAGAGAATTTCCACCTTGGGGATCGCCGGCGCGCGAGGGCCCTTGGCGAGTTTGCCTGGGCTCTCATCGCAGCCGGCGTGGTTAGCTTTGCGGCCATTGGCAGGGCGGTCGTCGGTGCTGCCAGGGAGGCGAGCAGCATTGCCCGGGTCTTCCATTTTTGTCACAACCTCAAGATCGACCCCAAGCTCGTTCAGCAGGCGCTGTTTCGGGTCTTGGTGCTTGTGCCGGGCGCCGGCAAGCTGGTCGCCTCGAGGCTGCACGTTTTGCTCTCGATGGACTGGCACCAGTTCGATAACGGGGACGAAAGTAGCCTGCGGGTCAGTCTCTTGGTGGGCAGTCGAGCCATCCCGCTGTTGTGGTACGACGTGAAGAGCTGCAACTTGAAAGGTAGACAAAGGGCTATCGAAGATGAGGCGTTGGAGGACCTAGTCCGGCTACAGCCAGCGGGGTTTATCTGGGTGCTGCTGTTGGACACGGGTTTCCGCTGTTCGAAGCGGATCCGACGCATGAAAGAGGTGTTCCGGTTTGTCCAGCGAACCAACTGCAGCGTCCAAGTCAGCGGGCCCACGTTTTGCTGGACGGAGCCGCGGAACTTGGACGTTGTCTTGGGGCAGTTGGTCGACTTTGGGTGGGTCGAGTGGTGCCGCACAGACCCGGTGGAAGTCCGCTTGGTGGCCACCTACGTGAAGGTGCCCCAGAAACGCAGACGGCGCAGGACAATCAAGAAGCATCAAAGCAAGCGCCGGAACGACAGCTGGTTCCTGCTGACGAATCTCCCTGCCGAACTCTTTCCAGCCCTACAGGTCGTTCTCTACTACGCGCGTAGGTTTGAGTGCGAGCACAATTTCAGAGACATCAAGAACGCCAGCCTCGGCATGAACATGGAGCACGTACACTTGCTGGCTCCCGAGACCTATGAGCGCTTGATGTGCATCGTTGCCGTGGCCTCGGCTCTCCTGTGGCTCTTTGGCTCCGAGGCTGAAGCGAACGGCTGGGCGAGCCAGCTCTCGCCAAGCCGGCCAAAGGAACCTCGCCGCATTCTCTCTCTCGTGAACGTCGGTCAGCAAAAGGCCTCCAGTGTGAGGCGGCCGATTCGTGTTCTGATTCGCAGGCACCTACTTCCGGCTCTCGAAAGTGTCCACACCCTCGTTGGTCCCAACTGGGTATACCCCAGCCAACCCAATCTGGTGCTCAAGGGGGTGGTCTGGCGTCCTGAACACCACAACGACGAGCACCGCGCCTGCAGCAGGAAAAGGGCTCCACGCTGCCCGGGGGGCAGAGTCGACTTGGTGGACATCGGCGGCCAGTCGCAAGAGGTGCATCAGATTGCTGCATGAGCCTTCTCACGAGATCCATGCGTGCGTGAGGGGGCCCCCCCCTGCGCGCCCTGCTCCAGGCTTTAGGCTTTAGGCTGTAGACTGTAGGCAAGACCAGATGCGCGATCAGAGGAAGTTGCGCGCTTCTGATGATGGCCGGCAAGCTGGCCTTCGCCGGATACACAAGGACGCGTGCCTTTCCTACAGCCTGCAGCCTACGGTCTACAGTCTGGAGCATGTCTCGTCAGGGGGGGGCCCCTCACGCATGCATGAATTTTCTGAGAAAGCGTTTGTAGAAAGGGAAAGGCACCTCCACAATCGTGTTATCAACGCACGAGGAGGTGCCTATGGGACCGCAACAG
>JACQVA010000205.1 GCA_016210005.1 Deltaproteobacteria bacterium
CAGGGAGTGCCAAACTCAAGAACACGGCGGGGATTGAGACCCTGCAATGGTGGTGGAACGGCCACCAAAGCTACGCTCACGCGATCGTCGCAATCAACGAAGCACGGACACGTTCGCCGACGGCGACACCTACGCTGCCCCCCACGCTCACGCCAACGCGCACATCGACGCAGACGGCAACAGAGACCGCGAGCCTTACGGCCACGCCCACGGGGAAAGGAAAGGGACGTTCCTAAGTTGCTAAGTTGCATTGAGTCTGGTACGAGGGGCGCATGCCGCGAGGACCACGCATCGACATCGAGGGCGCTGTTTATCACGTGATCGGCCGAGGCGTGGAGCGTCGCGCGATTTTCCGAAACGACGGGGACCGTCGGGACTTCCTTAAGCGACTGGCAGAATTGAGCGGGGCCGAAGACATCACCCTGTTTGCATACGTGCTCATGAACAATCACTTCCATCTGGTTGTGCGGCGGGGCATACGCCTGCTCGGCGGGTTCATGCGCCGCTTGCTGACGGGTTACAGCACGGCATTCAACCTGCGCCACCGCCGTTCGGGTCACCTGTTTCAGAACCGTTACCAGGCTGTACTCTGCGATGCGGAGGAGTACTTGCTCACGCTGGTGCGCTACGTGCATCTGAATCCGGTCCGCGCTGGGATGGTTGCCGATCCGGGCGCGTACGCGTGGTCGAGCCACGCGGCGTATCTGCAGAGGCGCCCTCCCGCCTGCTTGGATACACAGACCGTGCTGGCGGTGGTTGGGGGCAAGGCCGCCTACCGGCGTTTCGTGACTGAGGGGCTGAGCGAGGGGAAGCGATCGGAGCTGTGTGGACGGATCAGTGGGAGAAGCGACGGGGCCGGCTCGGGTTTGTGGTTGGGCGGACAGCTGCTCGGGAGCGAAGGTTTTGCCCGTGGGATGGTGAAGCGGGCGCGGGGCAAGGAGGCGCGACGGCTGCTGGAGTTGGGGCGGGCCGAGGAGTTGCCAGAACTGGTGGCCGGAGTGAGCAAGCGATTGAAGGTGGCAGAGGTCGTGCTCTGCGGCGCGGGACGTTCGGCGGCGGTGAGTCGATCGAGACGGGAGGTGATCCGGGTGGCGGTGCTGCAACGGGGGATTCGGCCCGTGGAGGTCAGCCGCTATCTGGGAATCTCGACCGCTGCGGTTGCCCAACAATTGCGCCGCCTGGAGGAAAGTGCTTAGCAACTTAGGAACGTCCCAAAGGCGAGGATGAGCGTCAGTAGGAATTACAAAGACTTCCCCGCGGCAAAGATCTTCTGCGGTCGCCGGGCCTCGATCGCCTTGACCACGTCGAGATAGACGTTCTCCTCCCGCACAAGCTCGAAACCGGCGCGCAGGGCGTTGCTGACCGTCTCTCGGTTCATCTCGGGACCGAAGCGTCGAGTGATCGCCGTCATCAGGTCCTGGAGGATCGCGATCGGGCCGACCCGGCTGCGCACGTGTTCGAACATGAGCAGCCGGCCACCGGGCTTGAGGCACCGATACAGCTCCCGCAGTCCTCGCAAGGGCTCCGGCACGGAGCAGAAGGTGCACGCGGTGACGACCGTGTCGAACCTCGCGTCCGCAAATTCGAGCGTGTGCACGTTCATCAGCCGGACTTCGAGCGACCCGTCGTAAGTGGCCGCCTTGCGCCGCGCTCGCTCTACCATCCCCGGGCTGATATCGATCGCGGTGATCGTATGGCCGGGGGGAAAGAACTTGAAGTCGTTGCCGGTTCCCGCCGCAACCATCAGACAATCCCCCCTCATGCCGGCGAACAGGCGCCGCTTCGCCGTTGCGAAACGGCGGTCGTCTGCCCACCCGGTCATGTCGTACATTCGGCTCAGACGGTTCCACTTCGTTTGCAGTCGAGTGTCGCTGCTCATTTTAGTCCTCCAGGGTCGTGCCGCTACGGAGCACCCAGTCGTAGGCTTGCACCGCTGCGGTCACTACCAGCCCAAACACCGCGCCAATCGCGACTGCGTGCGCAAGCGATCCGGCGTGCTGCTGCATGGTGTCGCGCATCGCGAAGAACATTCCGCCATACATCCCGATCAGGCTGCCCGGGATCATGACGTGAAACGCTCCGACCACCGGCGTCAGCAGCAAGCCGACCACGAGGTGAACAACCATGCCCACCGCCATTCCGATCAGCATCGCCATCACCATGTCGAGTTCGGGATAGATAGTCGCCCGCACGGCCGCGGCGGTGGCTGCGCCAATGAGGGCGCCAGCGACGTAGTCACCAACGGCGAACAAGACGGTTTGTGCGCGGCCGGAACTGATTTCGACCGCGCTTGAATCGTTGAGACTTCTCATCTGCGTATCTTCTTCCTTCTGGGTGCGCTGGTTCCGCGCACTGCTTGAACGTACCGGCTGGATCGCGCAGTTCGCAATGAGTCCACTTTCGCCCAACTCAGCGACGTCGATGCACATGGTTCCACCCTCCGATCTCACGATCCCGCTGGGGCCATGTGCGGGTCAGGCGTTGGTGTGGCGTCCGGAATCGCCGAGCTGGTCGGCCTGGGAGTCAGCGGACCCGGACAATCATCGCTCTCATCGTCGTGCCCCATACCGCCCATCTCGCAGTCGTGGTGGCCGTCACCGTCCACGTCGTCATCATGGTGGCCGTCGTGGTTCATGTCGTCGTCATAGAATCCGTCACGGTCCATTTGGTCGAGCGGATTGCGCCCCGGTCGAGCAAAGCCACCGTCCAGACGCACCATGATTGTACCGAGCTCGATCGTGCGTTCGCGTCCGCTCACAAAGAAATGATCGCTCTCGCCGGCGCCGCACGCGAAGGCCATAAAGCCAGCGAAATGCATTTCCTCGTCCATCATGCCGCCGTTCATCATGTCCCCGCTAATCCCGTCCTGATGCTCGAAGCCCATGACGTACGAGTTGTCGGGTGGCAGCATCAGCGTGAAGCGTCCGCGATCGTCGGTTTCGGTTTCGTGCACTGACCCGGAGGACGCCGTCGCCCGAACACGGAAGCCGCCGCGCCCGTCCCTGCCGCAGTCACCGCACCCGAAAACGCCAGGCTGTTTGCGCCCACCGCCG
The DNA here is from genome assembly GCA_016210005.1 of Deltaproteobacteria bacterium. Classification (NCBI taxonomy): domain Bacteria; kingdom Pseudomonadati; phylum Myxococcota; class Myxococcia; species Deltaproteobacteria bacterium. The sequence goes on from JACQVA010000205.1 coordinate 3,054, forward strand.
GCGCACTGCCGCAGCGCAGGAGTCTTACCCTAGTGCTGATGCCGCTCCTGTTGCTCATTCGGGGTCTCGCCCTCGCTCTCAGCGTGGCCCTGCTGGTGTCCGCCACAGTGATAGGCATGACCGCCGTGGCCGGGCACCATTTCAGCAACCAGCGCGTCTTGCAGCGCCACGTGTTGGCGGAGCTGTGCCAGCAAGCGGTCTTGATCTTGTTCCGCTTGCAGTGCTGCGCGGCTTTGTTTCAGGTCCGCTTGCAGCTTGGTCACGCGCTGCTCACGCGCCTCGGCCTCGCCGTTGAGGATATCGAACGCGCCGCGGGCCATCCCTACGTGATGATCGACAACCAAGTAGACGGCTCGCTTGGTCGTGGCACAGCCGCTTAAGCTCAAAGCGCCGACGAGCGCCGCCATCCACCACGAGCCGTTGCGGGGCAGTGGGCGCCGAGATCTCAGTTTGCGGTGTTCTTCTCGGGTGTCGGCAGTGTCGCTGTGGCGGTTCGGCCTCGTTGCTACTACTGCAGATCGGGGTTCACAGTCTGTCATGAATCGCTCCTTCCTTGCGCATTCACCTGCGGCCTGATCGCTCAGTCCCCGATGTACTGCTGGGGCTGTTGCAGGAACTTCTGCTTTTCCGCGTCGCTGCAGAAGTAGTACGTCTTGCCGCCATACTCGGCCGCAGGCGTGTCTGCGCTCAGGCGCATTTTCATGCCGTCGATCGCGCAGGCGATCTCGTCTCCCGGCCGCGCCCCAGCGACCTTGTTTGCTGTTGCTCCGTGCTCGGGATGCTCCGTATCCGCCATCGCGATCCCGGCTGCACAGCCTGCTGGCAGATCGGAGCAGGACAACGCCGGGCGCGCGGCCACGACAGCGCTGACCACGGCAACCGCTCCAAGTGGGTAGACCATCCATTTCATAACTCTCTCCTTTCAATGGACCGGCTGTCTGCCGGCCTCCCGTAGCTTCTCTGGTTAGTGCAGGGCCTCTTTCTCCGCGGCTTGTTGCTTCAGCTCCTCAAGACCGCGCAGCGCGCCGCCATGTCGCCGTTGGAATCCGCCGGCAGCTTCCTGCGATGCAAAAGCGAGAATGCTCGGCATGCAGCGGTCCCAGTGAACCGGAACGGTCTCGCCCTCCATTCGCAACTGCTCCGCATCGTGGGTGCACGGCGATACGTTGCTCCCAACCACGAAGGTTACGCCATCCGGATCGAGCGGCTTGCCGCTATCGTGGTCGGTGACACTCAAGATGGTCACGGCCTTCGACGTCTGCCGGCCGTACGTGAGTGCGCAACTGAGACAGCAAACTTCTGTCACCCTCTCGCCTTCCGCCTGGAACTTGACCAGCGACTCTTTGTGCTCGTGCCGGCGGCAGACGGGGCAGTACCCGCGGGGTGAAGCCGTCCACCAACGCCACGCGAGGGGTACGGCGACACCAGCGGTTACCCCGGCAACCAGCAAGGCACCAATCAGCCACACGCCACGGCTCTGCATACAATCCTCCCGCCTGCTCAGTGTCCGCGGAGCTCCGCTATCGGCAGGGTACTCACGTCCACGCTCCCGCGCTTCATTTCGAAGTTCCACTTCCAGAACTCGTAGATCGGCGGATAAACGAGTAGCTCCATGATGAAGCTCGTGACCAGGCCGCCGATCATCGGTGCCGCCACGCGTTTCATCATGTCGGCGCCGGTCCCGAGCGACCACATGATCGGCATCAGGCCCATCATTGCCGCCATGACCGTCATCATCTTCGGGCGAATGCGCTTGACCGCGCCGTGAATGATGGCCGTGCGTAGGTCTTGCTGCGTCCGCATCCGCCCCTGGCGAACGGCGTCGTAATAGGCGAGGTCCAAGAATAACAGCATGAAGACGCCCGTCTCAGCGTCGAGGCCCATGAGCGCGATCATGCCCACCCAGACCGCGATGGAGGTATTGTAGCCGAGAAGATACAGCAGCCACACCGCCCCAACGACCGAGAACGGCACCGCCAGCATCACGATGCTGGCTTTGACTGCCGACTTGGTGTTCATGAACAGCAGCGCGAAGATGAGAAAGATCGTGATCGGCACGACGACTTTCAGCCGCTCGCGCACCCGAAGCATGTTCTCGTACTGGCCGCTCCACTGCAGCGCATAGCCGGTGGGCAAAGACACTTTCTGCGCCACCAGCCTCTTTGCTTCCTCGACGTACCCGCCGACGTCGCGCCCCGTAAGATCGACGTAGACGTACCCAGCGAGCATGCCGTTCTCGTCGCGAATCATGGCAGGACCGGAGGCCATGCGGATGTCGGCAAGCTGGGCGAGCGGGACCTGGGCACCGTTCATGGTCGGCACCAGCACACGCTGGAGGCGGTCGAGGCTGTCGCGCTCCTCACGCGCGTAGCGGACGTTCACGGTGTAGCGTTCCCGCCCCGCGATCGTCCGGGTGATCACCTCACCGCCGATGGCGCTCTGAATCACCATCTCGGCCTCTTCTACACTCAGGCCGTAACGCGCGAGCTGGTCTCGCCGCAGGGCGAAGTCGAGAAAGAAACCGCCGGCAGTGCGCTCGGCGTAAATGCTGCGTGTGCCGGCGACATCCCGCAGCGCGGCCTCGATCTGGGCTCCGATGCCTTCGATGACCGCGAGGTCCGCCCCGTAGATCTTGATCCCGATCGGCGTCCTCACCCCTGTTGTCAACATGTCGATGCGCGCCTTGATCGGCATGGTCCAGGCGTTCGTGACTCCGGGAAAGCGCAGCTTCTGATCCAGCTCGGCGATGAGGTCCTCTTTGCTGATGCGGTCGTACCAGAGGTGGCGTAAGGGGGCCTGCAACCACTGCGGCCAGTTGGCATAGAAGCGCGGAATCTGCCGCCACTCCGGCATCGGTTTCAGCAGGATCGTGGTCTCAATCATCGAGAAGGGCGCCGGATCGGTCGAGGTCTCCGCACGGCCGGCCTTTCCAAAAACCCGCTCGACCTCGGGCACCTGAGTGATGATCTCGTCCATCTTCTGCAACAGGCTCTGCGCTCCGGTGACGGACAGACCGGGCAGGGTGGTCGGCATGTAGAGCAGCGTCCCCTCGTAGAGCGGCGGCATGAACTCGGAGCCGAGCCGCATGTACACGGGTACGGTGGTGGCCAGCAGCAGAATCGCGGCGGCGATCGTGCTTTTCGGAAACCTCAGCACCAGACGGCAGGCGGGCTCGTAAACGCGGAACAGGATGACACTGATGGGGTGCTTCTCCTCGGGATAGTACGTGCCCACCGCCGCCTGGTTCGCAATCCACGACAACCACCGGGGACGAAACCGGATCGGATCCATGCGCGCGAACATCATGCGCAGGGCCGGGTCGAGCGTGATGGCCAAGATCGCGGCGATCGCCATCGCCAGATTCTTGGTATAGGCAAGCGGCTTGAAGAGCCGCCCCTCCTGATCGACCAGCGTGAAGACGGGCAGGAAGGCCACCGCAATCACGAGCAGTGAGAAGAAGACCGAAGGCCCGACTTCCTTGAGGGCATTCAACCGCACCGCGTGAAAGTCCCCCTGGCGGCCTCCTTCCTGCCAGAGCTGAAGCTTCTTGTAGGCGTTTTCGACTTCGACGATGGCGCCGTCCACCAGCACGCCGATCGAGATGGCGATGCCCGCCAGCGACATGATGTTGGAGGTGACGCCCATCGCGTACATCGGGATGAAGGCAAGGAAGACCGACACCGGAATGGTGACGATCGGAATGATGGCGGAGGGGATGTGCCAGAGGAAGATCAAGATGACGATGCTGACGATGATCATTTCCATCACCAGCTCTTCCTTGAGGTTGTCGATGGAGCGCTCGATCAACTCCGAGCGGTCATAGGTAGTGACGAGTTCCACGCCGGGCGGCAACGAGGGCCGCACCTCCTCCAGCTTCTGCTTTACGCGCTCGATGACGTTCAGGGCATTCTCGCCGTGCCGCATGACGACGATTCCGCCCGCCGTGTCACCGAGCCCGTCGAGATCGGCGACACCCCGGCGAATCTCCGCTCCAACCACGACCCGGCCGAGTTCGCGAACACGGATCGGGGTCCCGTTCAGGTCTTGACCGACGGCGATGTCTTCGATGTCCTCAAGCGAGCGGGCGTAGCCGCGGCCGCGCACCATGTACTCGGCGCCGGCGAACTCGACTAGGCGGCCGCCGACGTCGTTGTTGCCCTGGCGAATGGCGTCGATGACCTTCTGGATCGGCACCTTGTACGCCAGCAACGCGCCGGGGTTGAGATTGACCTGGTACTGCTTCTGAAAGCCGCCGATAGAGGCGACCTCGGCCACACCCGGCACGCTCTGCAGCCAGTAACGCAGGTACCAATCTTGGAAGGTACGCAGTTGCGCCAGATCGTTTTGCCCGGTCTTGTCGACGAGCGCGTACTGATAGACCCACCCCACTCCGGTGGCATCGGGGCCGAGCTCAGTCCGCACTCCCTGCGGCAGAGCGGGCAGGATCTTGCTCAGGTACTCGATCGTGCGGCTGCGGGCCCAGTAGATGTCGGTCCCGTCCTGGAAGATGACGTAGACGTAGGAGAAACCGAAGTCGGAGAAGCCGCGGATCGCCTTGACCTTGGGCGCGCCGAGGAGGGCGGTGATGATGGGGTAGGTGACCTGATCCTCAATGATGTCCGGGCTGCGATCCCAGCGCGAGTAGACGATGACCTGGGTGTCGGAGAGGTCGGGGATGGCATCGAGCGGAACGTTGCGCACGGAATAGAGCGCACCGGCCAGGGCCACGGCCGTGAGCACGACCACGAGGAACTTGTTGTGAGCGGAGAACTCGATGATTCGCTCTACCATTGGCTGCTTCCCGCACTCAGTGTGAATGGCCGGCAGCGCTGCCGGCCTCGGCGAGCGCCGCCGTCAGCTTGGACTCGGAGTCGACGAGGAAGTTGCCGGAAGTGAGCACGCGCTCTCCTTCGACGAGCCCCGCGATGACCTCGAACTCGTCGGCCAGCCTCATGCCGATGTCGAGCTGGCGCGGTTCGAGGTAGCCGTCACCGCGGTCAACGAACACGAGATCGCGCCTGCCGCTGCTGATCACCGCGCTTTGCGGTACCAGCAGCGCCTCGCCCAGGGTCGAGTCGATCGCCACCTCGGCGTACATTTGGGGCTTGAGGGTGAAATCGCCGTTGGCGAACTCGATGCGCACCTTCACGGTGCGGGTTGCTTCGGTAACAACGGGATAGATCAGGGTCACCTCTCCGGCAAAGACTTTGCCGGGTAAGTACGACAGCTTCATGCTGGCGGCTTGACCGAGATGAACAAAGGGCAGCTCGTACTCGTAGATATCGGCAAGCACCCAGACCCGGCTCAGATCGGCGATATCGAGCAATTTGGTGCCGGAATCGATCCGTTCCCCCTGGGTCACGTTGCGAGCGATGATATGGCCGCTGATGGGTGCGTGCAGCACGTTTGTCGTGGGGGCTTCCTGGCTTTGCTCCAGCGCCTTGATCTGCTGCGGCGTCAGGTCAAACAAGAGCAGGCGCTGGCGGGCGCTGGCCAACAACTGCGCCGCGCCCTGGCGCACCGACGGCAGCGCGGCCTCGCCGAGCCGCTTTTGCGCCTCCAGTGCAATCAGGTACTCCTGCGCCGAGGCCACCAGCTCGGGGCTGTAAATGGTGAGCAAGGGCTCGCCCGCCTTGACCATTTCTCCGGTAGCGTTGGCGTAGAGATGCTCGACCCAACCGCCGGTCTTGGTGTGCACGTGATGCATGCGGGTCTCGTCGTAGGTGACCTGCCCGACTGCCTTGATCGTGCGGCGCAGCGGCTTTCTTGCAACTGCGGTGGTGCGTACGCCGATGAGCTGACGGCGGCCCTCGGGAAGCCGGATGGCGGCCCGCCCTGCCACCCGCGGCCCGGGCTCGACAACGGGCCCCTCCAGTTCCTCCGCACTCGCGCCCTCATCGATCGGAACCATCCGCATGCCGCAGATCGGGCAATCGCCGGGCTGGTTCGACACCATCGTCGGATGCATCGGGCAGTGGTAGCGCGCGGCCGCCGGCGACTGCGATTCAGCCGCAGGTCCTCGCATGGTGCCGGCTTTCCATGAGACGTAAGCGACGCCGGCGAGGAGTGCCACCGCCAGTGCCGCAACCAGTAAACGCCGTCCTCTTAGTTCACTCATGGGCGACCCCTGTAAGACCGGCGACTTCCTCGATCTGGGCCAAGGCCTTGTCGAAGCGGGTGAGCTCTTGGTGGTAGCGCAGCTGGTAGTCGTACAGAACCGTGAAACTGTTGAGCAGGGTCAGGAAGTCGACCTTCCCGACCCGGTAACCCGCAGAGGCCGACTTCAAAGACACCTCGGCCTGCGGCACCACCCCGGTCCCGTACAATTCGAGCAGACGTTGCGCACTGGTCGCTTGCGCGTAAAGGTCCCTGAGCCTCGCGAGCACTTCTTGGCGCGTGTTCTGCCGGCTGGCACGCGCCTGGGCAGCGCCGGCTGCTGCCTCCTGCACGCCGAAGCTTTGTTTGCGCCAGAAGTAAAGGGGCGCACGCAGGCCGACTCCAACCTCCCACTCGGGCGTGAGCGACGCCTGGTTGAAGTAGTCGGCGCGAAGAACGACATCGGGATAGTATTGGCGTTTGGCAAGGTCGAAAGCCGCATCAGCGCGGGCGATGTCGTGTTCGGCAGCTTCCAGGCTCGGCGACCTTTCCCCGGCCAGGGTTTCGAGTTGATCGAGGCTCCAGGACAAAGGCCGTTTCTCCACCGGCGCCGGCGTCCCGAGCGCAGCGGTGGCCGGGCGGTTCAATAAGCGGTCCAGCATCGCCTCCGCGCTCTGCCGCTCCTGCTCCAAGCTGACCAGACGCCCGTGCAGGATCGACAGCTCGACCTGTGCACGCGCCACATCCTGCTGGAGGCCTTCGCCGATTCGATATCTGGCGCCGGCGCCGTCCGCGAGCTGTTCGAGCAAGGCGAGATTGCCGTGAACGATCGCCAGCGACTTGTCGGCGAGGAAGTAGTCGTCGTAGGTCAGCCGCACGCGCGTGACGACGTTCAGTACGGTAGCGCGATAGCGCGCCCCTTCACGGTCAGCTTCGCTCCGCGCCGCAGCTTCTTGCCGCGAGAGCTTGCCCGGGAAGGGCACTTCTTGCTCGATGCCGAAGCGCAGGAAAGAGAACTCGCCGCTACCCTGGCGCAGGCGATCGAAGCCTTCGTTGTGGTAGGCGGTGTTGATCAGCGGATCCGGGAGCGAGCCAGCCGGGGACGGGCGCGCCTGCGCCGCCCGCCAGCTCGCTTCGGCGGCGTTGATCTCCGGGTTGTGCTGCCGAGCGTAGGCAACCGCCGCCTCGAGTGTGAGCGGGTCGCCCAGTGGACTCGGCTCCAGCCCCCAGGTGTGACCGGGGGCAGCCAGCGCGGCCAGACAGGCCAGCGCCGTGTGTACGCAACGCATATATTCTCCTCTGGCACTCCCGCCGCCCGTCACAGGGCGCAGAGGTGCCGGCTAGGTCGAAGCGAAGCCGTTCGACCAGGCGATCAGAGGAGAAGCGAGGTATGCTGACTGATCAGAGTAACGGGAGGAGCCAAGCCGCGTTCGCGACGCAGCTGACTAAAGGCCGCCTGCCGAGCAACAGCGCTGGCCGCAAACGCCCAGTGCACGGGCAACAACACCGGATGCAGCGGAAGGTCGCGCTCCCCGACCCCGGTTGCCCGGAGAACCGGGGCGGCCTGGGCTTGACCCTGGCCGCAGCAATTACTGCCCTGCAAACGCGTTTGCTCGGTGCAGCAGCGGTGGCCGGCTTTCGCCATGGCGCAGCCGGCAGCTCCCCGCGGGCAACTCATCAGGCTGGCCCACGCGACAGCTACCACCAGCGCAAGTCCTGTCCAGCGCCGCCACATGAGCGCAGGGTAGCGGCGTTGCTGGGTACTGTCAAACGGTAACTCTGCTCCGGGTGTGCGACAAATTTGTGGGTAACGTGCAGCCGACCGGGCAAATCCTCACCGGTCTGGCAGTACTGTGTACTGTCAGGCCGGGGCCCATGGCCGAAAGGGACGCAATTTGTCATCTTCCAGGCGCGGCGCCACTTCTTCAGCTGCTTCTCCCGCACGATTGCGGTCTCTGCGCAGCCGTGCGTTTATGCTGCCACACCCGCGTTGCCAGCTGTGAGGTCACCCCAATGTACAGCGTTCCGTTTGCTGGCCAGGATGTAAACGCACAACTGCTTGTCCATAGCGCCAAACGCCAAACTGGATTCCCGCTTTCGCGGGAATGACGGCCATAACACCGAACCACGTTACCCACAAATTTGTCGCGCACCCCTTCAGTACCCGAGCAGGTACAAGAGGTCGATGCCAACAAACGCAACCAGCAGAGCGCCGACAACGACCCAGAGGGCGATGCGCCTTGTTCTGTCAGTCATAGCAAGTTCGCTTAGCATGCCCCGGCCAGCCGGTGGAAATCGAGGCGTTGGGGGCGAAAAGGATGGTGCCAACGGCCGAGGCCGCGAGGAGCGAAGATTTGTAGGTTCACCCCCACGCGCGTAGCAGCACGACGGCGAACTGGTCGAGCGGCACCGCCGTGGTACCACCCTGCGGATCGACGAAGCCGAGCCCTTCCTTCGTTTTCTGCAGGCGGCCGTGCTCCAGGTAGAGGTGGCTCCAGCGGTCCGAGAGGCGCGGGAGAGCGTGGAGGTCACGCGGCATAACGAATCTGTTCGCACGCGCATGTCGGCCGCGTCATGTCCGCCCGTGAAGTCATGAGGATGCTGAACCCGATGATGCGGCCGCGGTTGTCGACGACGCGCGCCATCATCGCCTCGTTTGCAGTCTCTCGCATGTAACCAGGCGCGCCCCCAAAAATGGCCTTCGAGGAAATCGCCCTCGGCATCGAACCACACTTCCACTCTGGCGGGCATGCGCCCTGTTGCAAACCGGCTACGCCAACTCGAAGACGTCCAACGGTATCGTCTTCGTCGGGCGGCTCGCACCGTGGACGAGTTGCCGGACGCGCTCGGTGGTCTCACGCGAGAACACCGGCTCTCGACAGCGCGTGCAAACGCGCGCCGGGATATGCTCGACCAGGACCCGCCGGCCATCGACGTCCAGCACTTCGTTCACAAAGTCGTCGCTCGCCGTTTCACCGCCGCAGACGTGACACCTGAACTTTGCCATGACTCATCTCCGTCGTCGGAAGTCGGCCCACTCGGCCGGGTCCGGTTGGTAGAGTGTGATGATTCTGGTCGTGTCGGAATCGGCCATCGACACCTGAATATGCAGCGGGCGCCCGGCCGCTGTAAAGCCCAGCAGCAAGACGCTCGGTGAATACTTGTCCGCCGGATACTCCTCGATCACCTCCGCGTGTGCGCCAGCCCCACGGATTTCCTCGTCGCTGATGTTACGTTCGACTGCCCGTCTGAAGGCATGCCGGCTGAAGTCGAACCGGCCGGCGGTGAGCTGCCGGCGCACCGTCGCGAGTGATTTCATTCAGCCCCTAATGACGGAACTCTCTTGCCCGTCTCAAACATGAGCAGCCTCCTCACACTGGCGCGAAGCTCAGCAGCCCGAAGCCGAAGGCCTTGCCCGGGCCGATGCCGGAGATGATTGTTCCCCTGAAGTGATCGGGGTCGGTCACTTCGAGGATGCCCTCGTAGAGGGCCGAAATCCAACGCTCCATCGCTGCATCTCCAACGCTAAGAGCTTGTCGAGTCAGCTCCCTGCGCCGCGCCCCGTATCCCTCAGCCCTGTGTCATCCAAGGTCAATCTTTCTCGCGGCCGCCGCTGATTGCGGCGCGCGGCGCGCAGTTGCTCTTGCGCAGTCTCCCGGCGGAACCACCCCGGCTCGAGGACTTCTACGGTAGCACCGAGCTGGAGAACAAACCGCTGCAACTCGCGTATGCCGTCACCGCTGGTGATCGGAAAGCCCGAGGTCTCAAGGGCGTGAAGGTCGCGATAGACCGTGCGCACGGGCGGCTCGCGACGGCGCGCGAGCGCAGCGGCCGTGAGGCCATGCTTGGCGCGCGCCAGGTCCATGATCGACGCGTAAAGCCGCGCCACCTGATCCCCTCGTGGCATGCGCCGGGGCTTACCACGGAGGTGCGCGCGCCGTCAAAGCTCGCAAGCGAAAGCCGACCCCCGGGTGCCGCGTGATCCGCTGCGATCAACGGTGTCGGTCGCTCGCCGCGGCCGCTTCAGGCTGATGTACAGTCCAGCACCACCAGACGGCAGGAAGTCACCGCCGGTCACCGGCGCATTGTTTGGCCGCCGCGGATCGGGTAGGAGGCCAAAGGCTGACCCATGAGCACGTACGCCTACATGCGGCTGCTCGAGTCCGTGCCGTATCGCTATGACACCGGCATCAGGTGGTTGTCGCTCGGACGAGTGACTCGCCTTTACGCCGCCGCCGCTGACGCGGCGGTGGCTGGGCTAAGCTCACCGCGCGTGCTCGAACTCGGCTGCGGCACCGGCAATCTCACCCTAGCGCTGCGCCAGCGCGGCGCTACGGTACTCGGGATAGATCACAACCCGGAGATGTTGGCAGTGGCGCAGCAGAAGCTCGGCACTGATGGCGCGGTCGAGCTGCGCGAGATGGCCGCGGTCGAGATCGCCGACCGCCTGCCGGCCGGCGGCTTCGACGTCGTCGCCGCCGCCTTGCTGTTCAGCGAGCTACCCGCGGACGAGCGCCGCTACTTGCTACGCGCGGTACACCGGTTGTTGCGCCCGGGGGGCCGGCTGGTGATCGCCGACGAAGTGCGGCCTGAACGCATCTGGCAACGGGCGGTCTATCGCCTGCTGCGCTGGCCAGTGGCGGTGGTGACCTATCTGCTGACGCAGACCTCCACTTGGGCGGTCGCCGATTTGAAACAGCTGGTGGCGGAATCCGGGTATCACTTACAGGCCGAGACCCGCTGGGCGCTCGGCAGCATGGCGCTGGTGGTGGCGCAGCGGCCGGAGGGGGTGAGGGAATGAAACTGACTGACTGGCTCGCCGAAATCGCCGAAGCGGCTTTTCGCCTGGTGCCGATTCCGGTGTCACCCGGCCTGCGCGTGATCGGCAAGCCCGATCGCATGAGCCCGGTGTTGCTGACCGGCAACTACGACCTGAGCGTGCGCCGCCTGCGGCGCGCACTGCGCGGCCTGGATGCCTATCTGCTGGTCGCTAATTCGCGTGGCATCAACGTCTGGTGCGCCGCCTCCGGCGGGCATCTCGGTACGCCTCAAGTGGTCACGGCGTTGAAGCTGGCGGCTTTGGAGCAGCGCGTGGAACATCGTGAGATCATTGTTCCCCAGCTGGCGGCAACCGGGATCGAGGCCAAAGAGGTGCGCCGGCGCACGGGCTGGATCGTGCGCTTTGGGCCGGCGGACGCGAAGGACATCCCGGCCTATCTCGCGGCCGGGCGCGACAAGACGCGCGCCATGCGCGAAGTGCGCTTCAGCGCGCGCCAGCGGGTCGAGATGGCGGCGATGTGGGCGACACCGATGTCGCTGATTGCGGCGGTGCCGGGCTGCCATCACCTCAGCGGCGTGCTGGCCTTGATCTGGGGCCTCGCGCTGGCGGTGTTCTTTCTCTACGAGCGCTTGCCGCTGCCCGAGCGCGGGCGACAAGCGCTGGTGGCTTTGAGCGCGGTAGTGACAGCCAATGTGGTGCTGGCCCTCGCCGGAGCTCTCACGCCGCTAGCAGCCGCGCTGTGGAGCCTTGCCGCTATTGCCGTCACCGGCTTGCTGACCTTCGATTATGCCGGGTCGAGCCCGACCGCCGCCGCCGGCGCTTTGGAGGACAAGGCTTTTCGCGTCGTGCTCGATACCGACCGTTGCACCGGCGCGTACACCTGCTGGGCCGTCTGCCCCGAAGGGGTGTTCGAGAAGCAGCCCGAGCTGCACCAGGTTGCCCGCGTCCACACCGACCGTTGCATCCGCTGCGGTGCGTGCATCGTGCAGTGCCCACAAGACGCGCTGGCATTCGAGGCCGCAGACGGGCGCCGGGTGGAACCGGATGTGATTCGGCGATTCAAGCTGAATCTGCTCGGCAAACGCGCGCGCCCGAGCCCGGCCGACACCGCTGCCGCACCCTGACCGGAGACGCAAGAGCGGGTATTCGACCTCCCGCGCGCCACCGCCGGCGCCCGGCCCTCTCGGCTGCGCCGCTGCGGAGTCTCCGTCAGACAACGGGCGCGGCAGCGTCACCCGACCAGCACCGGCGCAGGGCGTGGATGAACTGGTCGCGCTGTTGCTCACGCAGTTGGCGGCGCGCGCCCGCCAGGCGGGCCAGGGCGTCGCGCTTGGCGCTGGCCTGGCGGCGGAAGGCCGGCATGGTGAATTCTTCCAATAGATCGACGCATGCGGCGTAGTGACCACTGGCGCGGAAGAGGAACTCCTCGGTTACCGCCGAAGCCGCCACTCGCTTGCGCATCGTGGCGATGCTGATGGAGCTGCGGTGCCGCAGTGCCACTGCGCCCGGCGCCGCTCCCGGCTGCCTGCGCTCGCCGGGTTGCAAATGCAGCTGGATGAAATACGTCCACCGGCCGCTGCGAAAATCGTCCTCCCAATCGGCCGCGTCGTCGAGATACTGCATCCCGACCAGGTAGCGATCGATTACGCGCCCCAGTCGGCTGACGGCCGCGGGCGTTGCGCCGCCGAGCAGCGCCACCGCCAGTCCGGGCAAACCTGCGATCGCGGTCTTGGCGGCTGAGTCGCGCGCGTAGCGCGCATGATCGTACCTCGACTCCATTCCTGCCCAGAGTGCAGGCTCGCTGGCATGGCCGGCGTTGTACTCGCGGAACATGCGCCGATAGAGCCGCCAGAAGCCGGGGAGCGCACCCACCGCAGTAGCCAGGCGAGCTCCGAGCTCCAGCTCGAGGCTGCGCCGGATCAGGTTGGTGCTGCGCGAGAAGCCGACTTGGCTGTCGAGCGCGGCATCGTCCACCAACGCCAGGAAGATGAGCAGCACATGCGCTAGCCCGAGTGAGTCGAGCTGCACCCGCGCTACATGCGGAAAGCCTTCGCCAACAAGATACGGCAGCGAGCGAAAGACCGGCGTGCCGAAGACATCACGCCAACTGCGCCAACCAGGCTGCGCCGAGTATCCCAATCTGTAAGGCAGACTGAAGGCGGCGCCCCGCAGCTCCGGCGGCAACGTCTTGTTCACCCAGCGGCGAAAGGCGCGATCGACCCGGCGATCGTAGGCCGCCAACGCGGAGTCCGCCGTCATTGCCGTCAGCCGCCGGTCAGCGCGCCGGCGCCGCCGTCACCAGCCAGCAAACGGCGCCGCAGCGAAGCGGCGAACTGCTCGCGCTGCCGCCGGTTTTCACGCTGCCGGGCCGCGATATGCGTCGTCAGGCTCGCGCGCTGCTGCACCAGCCAGCTGTGCCACGCGGGCATCGCGAACTTACTCAAGAGCGCGGCGCAAGCATCATAGTGTTGCTGCGCGCGTACAAGGAACTCCTCCGCCACGCCGGAAAACGCCACCCGCTCCCGCAAAGCCGCAACGCTCACGGGTACGCGGCGCCGTAGCTCGGCATCGTTCAACAGCCGCTGAATGAAGTAGGTCCAGCGGCCCGCGCAACAGTCCTCCTCCCAGTCCGCCACGTCGTCCGCGTACTGCAACGCCACCACACAGTGATCGACAGCCCGCCCCAGCCGGTGCACGGCGGCCGGGGCGGCCTGGCCGAGCATGGCCAGCGCCAGACCGGCCCATTTGGCCATCGGCAGCTTGGCAGCGGCGTCACGCGCGTAATCTGCGTGCGTGTAACCGGTGGAGTTCTCGCTCCACAGCATCGCCTCCGCCACGTGCACGCGCGCGTACTCACGCAGCCCGTGACGAATGAGCCGCCAGAACTCGTCGCGCTCACCCATCGCCGCGCCCAGGCACGCCTGCGCCTCCGCTTCCATGTTGCGGCGCAACAGCTGCAGTGGGCGGTTTAAATACACCTGACCGTCATTGAGCCGATCGTCCACAAAAGCCAAAAACACCAACAGCACCTGCGCCAGACCCAGCGCCTGCACCGTAGCGGCGGGTACGGCGGGAAAGCCTTGCGCGATCACGCCCGGCAGGGCGCGAATCACCGGGCTGGTGAACACTGCCCGCCACGACTGCCACTGCGGCGCCGCCGAGAGCCCGATGCCATGCGGCATCCCGTAAGCCACCGCCCGCAGCTCGGCGGCCAGGGCCGTGCTGACCCAGCGCCTAAAGGCCCGATCAACGCACTGATCGTAGGCGTCGAGCTGCGGTCTTGCGCCGGCCGCGCTCAATAGCCACGCTCGATCGGCGGATATACCGCCAGCACTGCGTTCTCCCTCTTGCGCGCCATCTTGGCGGCAACCGCGCACTGCTCCGGTGTCAGCGCTTTGCGGATGCCGGCCCGGCGCAACCAGGCAGCAAAATCCGCGTGCGCCGCCGGACGATACTTCTTGAGTTGTGCCTGCAATTCCCAGAAGAACTCGTCGGGCCCCATCTTCTTGGTGCCGTTAGCGATCGCCGCCAGGAGTTCCTTCACCGCCGCGCTGGGATCGTCCTTCTTTGGCATGACTGCCGCCCTCCTTTTTCGTGGCCAGATGGCATCACGATTCGCACACTGCTGCTGTAGAGGTCAAGAGATTATTTTCGCAGTCCGCGACCCAAGCGTACACATCACACGAAAGTCTTAAGACCATCGCAGGCGTAGCAGACTGCGTATTTTGTTGTAGTCAACGGCGCGACTTGGCGCTGCATGTTACTCTTGTACTGCGCGCCGATTGGCACTAGTCTCCGCGTCTCGAGTAGCACGGGCGTGCGCAGTGAAGCGGTGGACTGAGAAGATCGAGCGCCTGGTCGTGGGTTTGGCGATCGTCGCGGCGGCGGCCTCGGCCATGCGCATGGGCGCGCACATCGGCACGACGGTGCCGGGGTTTCTGCTGACCGCTAATCTCCGGTTCGATCGGGTTGGGGACCCGATGTGGCCGGCACTACGCCACGCCCTGATTCGCCCCAACGATAGGTTGCTGGCCGTCTATCGTGGCGGGCAGCCGGTGCCGGTGTCGCGCCCGCAAGAGGCATACGCGGCCGTGGCCGGCTACCAGCCCGGCGAACCTGTCACTTATGATTTCAAGCGCGACGGCCAGCGGGTACGGCTGGTGGTGCCCGCGGCGCGCTTTTCGCTACTCAGCTTTCTGGCGATTTACGGTTGCTCGGTGATACCGGGGTTGCTCGGTTTTGCGCTGGCCTGGTGGGTGGTGCGGCGGCAATCGCGCCACCCGGCTTCGTGGTGGTTCTTGACCATGATGGTGCTGTTCTACATCGGTGATCTTACGTTCTGTGAGGTCACGGTCAACGGCCAGTTGCAGCCGCTGTACTCGCTGGCGCTGTTCTTGTTCGCCGCCGCCGCGGTCAACTTCGCGCTGGTGTTTCCGCAGCCGCGGCGGCTGGTCACGCGCTGGCCGTGGCTGCTCCTCGGGCTGTTCGCGCTAGCCGCCGCCGGCGGGCTGGCGGTCAACGGCCTACGGCTGGCCGGGCAACTGCGCCGGCCGCTCTGGGATGCGCTCGATCCGTTGCTGGTGGCGGGCAGCCAATTGTTTCTCGGCGCGGCGATGCTGCAGAGCTATTGGGCCTGGCCTGAGCGCGAAGCGCGCGAGCGGGCGCGCGTGGCGCTGTTCGGCTTCGCTCTGGTTACCCCGATGCTGGGCCTGGCGCTGCTGCCGGGATATCTGACCGGCGCCGTGGTGCCGGCCAATTTATTCTTTCCGCTCACTTTGGTCTTCAGCGCCGGCCTGGCGTACGCCATCGTGCGCGGCAATCTGTTCGAGCTGCGCCACGTGCTGCAGCGCGGGTCGCTAACCATGGCCCTCGCCATCCCGTGGGCGCTGGTGTTCTTCACCGCCGCCTTGCTGCTGGACGAACTACTACCGGCGCCAGGCGTCGGCACCCGCGCGCTGCAGGCGGCACTGGTTGTGATAGCCGGGTTCGGCTTCACCGCCACGCGCGCTTGGCTCGAACGCTGGGTGGATCGGCTCTTCTTCCGCGCACGCGCTGCTTACAAGCCGACGGTGCAGGACCTCAGCGCTCGCTTCACCCGCCTGCTGCGGGCCGAGGAGGTGTTGCGGCGGACGCATACCATCGTAGCCGGCGCGATGCCGGTCACCCGTGCCGATATCATTCGGATCGACGACGGCGCCTCCGGCAATGCCGGCCTGCCGGCTCTGCTGCAAGCCGAGCTGCGCCAGGCGCGTGCGCCGCTGACGCGGGCCACACACCCTGATATCAGCGCAGATCTCGAGCAGGCCGGGGCCGAGGTGGCGGTGCCGATCGCCTTCGAGGGGCACCTGCGCGCCGCCATGCTGCTGGGCGCCAAGCGCAGCGCCGAACTCTACACCTCCGAGGACCTCGACTTGCTGGAGACCATCGCCAACCAAGCCGCCATCGCGCTCGAAAACGCCTCCTCCTTCGAGCAACTCGATCGCCTGCGCCAGAACTTGGAGCGTGAGGTCGAGGCCCGCACCCGCGAGCTCAAAGACACCCAGGTGCAACTGGTCCACGCCGAGAAGATGGCTTCGCTGGGCCAGCTGGTGGCCGGTGTCGCCCACGAGCTCAACAACCCCTTGGGCGCGGTCGGCGGCAATCTGGCGGTGCTGAGGGATTACGTTGGCCGCCTGCGCGAGGCCCTGGGCGCCTACGAGGCCGCCGCCCCCGCCGCACACGAGCAGTTCGTCCAGGTCCGCCGCCGCTTGGACCTTGACGAGATCGTCGCCGATCTCGATCAGCTGCTCGCCACTTGCACCGAGGGCAGTGAGCGCGCTCGCCGCATTGTGCAAGACCTGCGCACCTTCTCCCGTCTCGACGAAGCCGAACTCAAGCGCGTCGATCTCAACGCCGCCATCGGCGTCACCCTCGACCTGCTGCGGCATCGCCTGCGCGGGGGCGTACAGTTGGAGACGGCGCTGGAGCCGCTGCCGGCGGTCGAGTGCTACGCCAGCCAGCTGAACCAGGTGTTTCTCAATCTCCTCACCAACGCCCTCGACGCCGTCGAAGCCGCCGGCGGCGGTGTGGTGCGGATTCGCTCCCGCCCGCTGCCGCGCCAAGCTGAAGTGGATTGGGTCGAGATCACCGTACAAGACACCGGTGCCGGCGTGCCCGCCGCGCTGCGCGACAAGATTTTCGACCCCTTCTTCACCACCAAGCCGGTCGGCAAAGGCACCGGGCTGGGCTTGAGCATTTCGTACTCGATTGTCGCCAAGCACGGCGGCCAGCTCGTTCTTGATGCGGCCTCTGGGCCGGGCTGTACGTTTCGCATCGTGTTGCCGGCACGTCCGCAGCCCGCGCTCCCGCCGGCGACCGCGCGCCCCTAGCGTCGCCGCCCCGCTCTAGTGTAAAGAACGCCGCACAAGCCGGCCCTCCGCATGCAGAACGACAAGGTCGCAACCCCTGACTCGGCTTCGAGCCGGCCCCGCATTCTGCTGGTCGAGGACGACCGCAGTGTGCTCGACACCTTGGTCCGCACTCTGCGTCTGGACCATTACGAGATCCTCACCGCCCTCAGCGGCGAAGAGGCGCTCGCGGTTTTGGAACAACACGGCGAGGTGGCCGTCATCATCGCCGACCAACGCATGCCCGGGATGAGCGGCACCGACTTCCTGCGCCACACCATCGAGCCCTTCCCCAACACCACGCGCATCATTCTGACCGGCTACACCGATATCGACTCACTAGTCGAAGCCATCAACGCCGGCCGGGTCTACCGCTACATTGCCAAGCCTTGGGACACCCGCGAGCTGCGCCTGACCATCCAGCGGGCGGTCGAGGCGTACACGCTGGTGAGCGAGAATGCCAGACTGACGCGCGAGTTGAGCGAGGCCAACGAGCGGCTACGCGGCGAGGTCACGCACCTGCGCCAAGACGCCTGGGAGCACAACCGCTTCGATAATCTCATCGGTACCGGCCCGGGCATGGACGCGGTCCGCAAGCTGATGCGGCGGGCGGCGGTCAGTGACATCACCGTGCTGATCGTCGGGGAAACCGGCACCGGAAAGGAACTGATCGCCCGGGCGATTCATTATGCCGGCGCCAGGCGCGAGGCCTTGTTCGTGGCTCAGAACTGCGCCGCCGTCCCGCACGACCTGCTCGAAAGCGTGCTCTTCGGCCACCGCAAGGGCAGTTTCACCGGTGCCGTCGGCGACCAGAAAGGTCTGTTCGAAGTCGCCGACGGCGGCACCATCTTTCTCGACGAAATCGGCGAGACCAGCCCGGCCATGCAAGCCAAGCTGCTGCGGGTATTGGAGGAGGGGGAATACACTCGGGTCGGCGATACCGCGCCCCGCTCGGTCGACGTCCGGGTGATTTCCGCCACCCACCGCCAACTCGAAGACGAGATTCTCGCCGGACGCTTCCGCCAGGATCTCTATTACCGCATCAACGCCTTCCCGATTACCGTGCCGCCGTTGCGCGAGCGGCGTGAGGATGTTGCTCTGCTGGCGAAGCATTTCCTCGAGCGCTGGCAAAGCGACACCGGCCGCCGCCTGGCTGGGATCAGCGACGAAGCCCTGGCGCTGCTCGGCGAGTATGCTTTTCCCGGCAACGTCCGCGAGTTGAAGAACGAGATAGAGCGCGCAGCTACCCTAGCCGACGACAGCGAGCCTATCCTTTCCAACCTTCTGTCCGAAAAGGTGCGCCAAGGGGAAGTTCCCGCCGACGGCGCCCCCCCCTACGACTTGCGCACGGCCTTACGTAAGTTCGAGCGCCAGTTCGTTCTCGACGTTCTCAATCGCAACCGCGCCAACGTCTCCCAGACCGCCCGTGATCTCGGTCTGACCCGCGCCGGCCTACAGCGCAAGCTGCGCGAACTCGGCGTGGCAGTACGCACCAGCTCTGACTGAGAGCCGCGGCAACGCGATCATCCCGACACTCTCGGTGAAGGGCTTTGCCGTAACCGAGGTGGTGGTTTGCAGGGGACTCGTGCGAATGAGTCCGCATCAATCCGTCCCGACGTCGCCTATTTCAAAGGGGGAAGCATCGATTCCCCTTTTCCAAACGGGGAAGTCAGTAGGGCAGGCTGTGCCGGCCGCGCCCGGAGTTGGCAGGCACAGCCTGCCCTACTACTACTCTTCATGGACAACCCGACTTTGTCCCTGGCACCCCGCATGGCCCCGAGCGCGCCCTTGACTCCACTGAGAACCCGGCACTATGGTCCCCAAGCTGAACAAACTGCTTGTTCGTCGAACGCGAAGGGAGGCCTCTAATGATACGCTCCTGCCGACGCCGCGGAGATTTCCGGGCCGCGCGATTTGTTGGAACTATGGGCTTGCTCCTGGTGCTCGCGGGATTAGCTCCGGCCGAGTCAAATGCAACCAGCCGGCCGGTGTACCGACCGACTGGGCAACCGCAGACGCTCGACGATCTGTTCGCCGCGGTCGCCGGGAAGGTGCCGGAATTCGGCGGCATGTTCCTGAGCGAAAATCAGCAGGCGCTCGAAGTATACCTGACGGACACAAGCGCGGAGACAGTCGCAGCGGCCCGAACCGCCATCATAGATGTCTTTGGTGCTGCAGTTATCCGCCAAGGCGGAATTCGTCCGCTCCACGGCGAGTATGGCTTCTTGCAGCTCAGAGAGTGGTACACCACGATGGCGGGGCCGGTGTTGGGCATTCCCGGCGTCGCCGCTACGGACATCGACGAGGCGGTCAACCGTCTGCAAATCGCCTTAGAAACGCCGGAGGTTGAAGCGGCAGTCCTCGAGCAGATAGCGGCGTTGGCCATCCCCCGCAATGCCGTCGTTACCGTCGTCACTGGGCCCACCCAGCCTCTCGTGCACACACTGCGAGACACCTATTCGCCCCGACAGGGCGGCTACGTCATCACCCGCCTCCTTCAGCCTTCCGGTATCGCCAGCTGCACGCTGGGGGCGAATGCACTCAGCCTAAACGCGCCCGGCTTTGTCACCAATTCGCATTGCACGGCCTCGTTCTGGGGTCTGGATGGCACGAACTTCTATCAAGCTTGCGGTTTCTACCCCGCTCAACTGATCGGCCTGGAAACCCTTGACCCCCCCGGTTTCACCGGTCTCGACTCGCAACACAGCATTACCTGCCCCGCAGGATTTCGGTGCCGCTACAGCGATAGTGCCTTCGCCAAGTACAATTCCGGGATCCAGTGGGATGCGGGACTTTTGGCTCGCACCACCGGGCTCACAACTTGGGATGGCAGCACCGCTCCTTCTGGGTGCCCGCCCTCGACGACTCCGGGCATCATACTCACGGCGGACCATTCGGCCACTTTTCGCATTACTGCGCCACCGTCTCAGCCTTATCTCCACGGTCTCAAACTGAACAAGGTCGGTATCACTACCGGATGGACGAGTGGCTCGATCGAGGGCACCTGCGCGGATTACACCGACGCCAACAAGAACGTCCGGCTATGTCAGTATACGGTCGGCAACCAGACAGATAGTGATCCGCTCAATGACAACTGGCGCATCGCCACCTTCGGCGACAGCGGCTCACCGGTCTTCCGCATCCATGATTCTCAATGTGGCTACGCCGAGCTCTACGGTGTTCTTTGGGGCGGCAACACTTTCAACAACAGCTTCGGGGCCAAGAAGTTCGTCTTCAGCCCGATTGGCGGCGTGTCATTTCAACAGACCGGTATTCAGTCCTCAAAGGACTTGGGACCGCTCAACTATCTGGCTCCGCCCGGCGCCTGCGGTTGTGTTCAGCCTCCCTCCGGCCTGGTCGCCTGGTGGCCGTTGGATGAGGCGGCCGGTGCCGTCGACGTCGTGGATATTGTGGCGGGCCACAACGGGACGCCGCAACCCGGAGGAGCCGTTGGCGCCCCCAATGGGCCTGATGCAGTCTCGGGACAAGTGGCGGGAGCGCTGCAAATGGGTGTCGGCCGCTACGTGGAGGCGGATGCCAACCTCAACTTCGACACCAGCGACTTCTCCCTGGATGCCTGGGTCAAGTTTAATCCGACGACGCAAACTGAACCGATTGTCCACAAATTGGATTCGAACGGCGGATACTTCTTGTATCTCGGGGCTACGACATCGGGCGGTCCGGCGGATCGCTTGTACCTACAGATTGGCTCCCAGACATTTTCGGGCCCACAAATTACCGCTGCCACCGGAACCTGGATCTTCGTGGCGGCTACGAGAGCCCGGCTCTACGTTGGCCAACCGGGCTTCCCGCTGATCTCGGCGGGCATCTCCGGAGGCGGCCTCAATGCGAGCAGCAACACCAATTTGCTGATCGGGGGGTGGACAGGGAACCCTCATGCGGGTCTCGCCATAGATGAATTGGAGATCTTCGATCGCTCGCTCGCAGAGCAAGAGATTCAAGACATCTTCGATGCGGGTGCCGCCGGCAAGTGCAAGGCTGAGATTTGCGCGGCGAAGTTCCACGATCTCGACGGCGATGGCGTCCAAGACCTCGACGAGCCTCCGCTTTTTGGATGGACCTTCGACATCGCGGACAGCCAAGGCAATCTCATGGGCAGCGTCACCACCGACAGAGAGAAACCGCCCTGCCTGGCGGTGGCTGCTCCCGGCACGTATACGGCCACCGAGCAACTTCAGTCCGGCTGGACGCCGACGACGCTGAACCCGCAAACAGCGACCGTGGTCTCGCCCGGCGAGATAGTGAATCTCAGCTTCGGAAATAAGATGACAGAAGGGTGCGACTTGACGCTGGCAAAGACCATAGATCCGGATCCGCCCGTGGCTGGCCAGCCGTTCGCGTTCGTGGTCGCGGTCACCAACGTGGGGAGCGCGCCATGTCCACCCACTACCACCGTAACCGATACTCTCCCGTCGGGTTTCGAGGTGTCACCGTCGTCCTTCAGCCCCAACAGCGCGGCCGGCTGGGTCTGTACTGCCCCGCCCGGCATCACTTGCACGAATTCTTCCTTGACCCTGCCGCCGCCCGAAAGCATCGTGGTGTTCTCCGTCGTTGGTACCGCCGCTGAGGACGTTACACGAATCCAGAACTGCGCGGCGGTCGCGAATGCGGATGACACGAACTCGGCGAACAACCGCGCTTGTGTGACCGCCGACATCCCGACTCCTACCCCCGTCGTGAGCCGGCCACCGACAGCAACGCCTACGCCACCGTGCGACGATCCGACTTCCGTGGTCATCTCCAGCGGGAGGAATGCGGTGCCCGTTGGGGGTAGCGACCAAGCCTGGTCGCTGATTGCGGCGCCGTCTGGGACCACAGGTTCTTCTTCCCCTCGCCCCGCAACGGTTATCGCTTCCAACCCTGCCTGGACCACGTTGCCTGACACGCAGTGGATCTCGGCTAACACTGAGTGCTCGAACACGGTCACGGCAGATTGCCCGGCTGGAACGTACTCCTACGAACTCTGCTGGGAGCAATGCGGTGCGCTCGGCTCGTCGCCGCTCTTGCAGGTTCTTGCGGACAACACGGCGACTGCCTCGCTTGACAAGATCCCCCTCGCGACGTCGCCGGCCGCTATCGGGTTTACGACTTCGGCGACCGTCCTGGGCTTCAACCCGGGACCGGGAACGCACAGCTTGCAGGTCGACGTCCACAATAATCCCTTCAGCGGAGGTGGTGGTACCGCCACCGGCATGAACTTCAGCGGCACCCTGAGCGGAGCCGTCCGGCTGGTTCGGTGCCCGAGCAGGCCCTGCGTCGGGGACTGCGACAGCGACGGCTACGCCACTGTCAACGAGCTGATTACGATGGTGAACATTGCGCTAGGCAACGCGCCGGTTTCGGCGTGCGCGAACGGCGACGCCGACGGCAGCGGCGATATCACGGTCGACGAAATTGTGGCCGGGGTGGTCAACGCGCTCGACGGATGCCCGCTGGCAAGGGCGATGGAGGGGGCCAATCAGGTTTTTCGCGCCGCTGTTGCTTCGGCTCTTCTGGAGGCGGCACAGCAAGCGATGGGGCAAGCTCAGCAAATTGCGGCCGGCGATTTCGTTGCGATTCCTGCCGATGATGACGCCAATTCCATCGTCGTCAACTCGCGCATCGTAGGGGTGGAGGATCTGACGCTCGATAAATTGGCGGAGGGCGCCGATGTGCTCTTCACGTTTCTGCGTTTGCCCGAGGGTTCCGCTTTGCCTTCAGGCTTTTACACCGTCCGGATTTTCCGCACGCCGGGAACAGCGCGGTGGCGGGCGCAGTTCACGAACCTGCAGGGCCGAGTGGCACTGGAGACAGACGCGCAAGTTGGTCCGGAAGAGCCCACTGAGCTGCGGATCAAACTCACCGGTGAAATTGATTTTGATGCAGGAACCGCCTGGATTGACCTCAAGTGGAAGAACAACAAAGCCAGAGTCGGTCTGCACATGGGCACGGGGGGTGCCGATCCAACGTCCCTACCGCCGGCAGGCCAGAGAATCGTAGAAGCAACCACGATCTTTCAGGCTACTATTAACAACTCCAAGAGCAACAACTTCAGGCTAATTATCGGGACAAGGGACGATATCCTGATCAGCCAAGCCATCGCTAGGGGTGTGGAGAGCCTGACAATGGAGCAACTGGCGCAGGGGCAGGACGTCTTCTCGCAATACTATCGCGGACCGGAAACTGACTCGATCCTGCCGGGTTTCTATGTGGTACGCATCCTCCGCAATCCAGCTGGGCAATGGCTCGCCCAAGTGGTGAACATGCAGGGGCGAGTGGTGAAGGAAGATGCGGTGATGGTGGAATCACATGAACCCGCGGCCGGCGTCTTGCTGTCGCTCGACGTCTCGGTCAGTTCCACCACCACCAGCCTCGTCCTCCCCCAAGGGATAGCCATCAGGGTGTCACGGCCGTGGGCGGGCGCGCCTTGGGGCTCTCGAAGCATGTTCTGACCCACTATCTGCGAAAGTCTTTGCGTGGCGCGACGATTTCACCGATCGTCGCGCCAGGCTACGGGCGAAGCCCACGCCGGACATGCCCGTTTCCGAAACGGCGCTGAAGAGTGGGGCCTGCCAACGGCCGGAGGCACCCTGCTACCCGCCGTTGGCAGGGGCTCTACGATCACCGACCTGCAAGCCTATGACGGGGGGTGCCCGGTTTGCTGGCATCGAACTTGATGTTGTCTTTGGCCCATGGACGTCCCGGTGCAGCGCAGGACCGAGTCCGAGGCTGCCATCTTGCAGCAGGAGAGTGCCCACATGGCCCACGATGCCGAGCTGTTACTCCCGTACGAAATCGCGATCGACGACGACACCATTCCCGCCGCCCCCAGCCCGCTGCTGGGCATAGTTGCGGGGGTGTTATTGAGCCTGGCGCTCTGGCTGCTGATCGGCTGCATCGCACTGGTGCTGCGCCTGCTTGGAGTCGGCTGAGGGCTCGCGCTGCGGCAGTTGTCGACGAGCACCGGCATCCGCACGGTGCGGGAGCAGCGGTCATACCGGCGTTTCTCATTAACCCCTCATACCGAGTAGCGGAGCGCAGGGAGAACACGCATACCCTCAACCGCGTCGGGCACCCGACATTGAACGAGGGCCGATCTCCGTTCGGACAAGCTAAACACCGGCAGGGGTGGGTTCTCATCACGCCCCGGCGTGGCGCACGAACGGCAGCGCCGCAGCCGCCCTGTCATCGCTGTCATGGGCTGTCATTGTGCGCCGCTTGACACACGACAGAGTTTCGCCGTATATTCGCCTTACTCAACCAGGAGGGCACGGATGACACCACAGCTCCCTCGCCCCGCATCTTCTCGCGGGGAGAGGGTCGGGGTGAGGGGTTCAATCGCGAGCAATCGCGAGCGCTGCTACCAACCTGACCCCGCATCTTTCCAGCAAGCCCCTCAGCCTCTGCCTAGCGCAGGCCCCGCCGGGAGCGCGGGCGGCGCGCAGGTGGCGCAGGCGCCCCCGCCTACGATCCCTCGCCTCGGTGGCACCGGCGGCCCCGCCAGTGGCGCAGGCCACTCTACCAGTGGTGCAGGCCCTTCGACGCAGCTCAGGACGGGCTTGGCCCGCAGCCCAAAGCTCGACAGGGGTATTCCGTCATGCCCGCAATCTTTAGAGCCTGCCCCCGCGAAGGCGTGGGGCGGGCATCCAGGGG
>JACQVA010000206.1 GCA_016210005.1 Deltaproteobacteria bacterium
CCCCAATGTACAGCGTGCCGTTTGCAGGCCAGGATGTAAACGCAGAACTGCTTGTCCATAGCGCCCAACGCCAAACTGGATTCCCGCTTTCGCGGGAATGACGGCCATAACACCGAACCACGTTACCCACGAATTTGTCGCGCACCGCTCGGCAAGTCGTGCGCCTCGTGGGAACTTGCGGCGGCGATCTTATAAGTCTAGCTCTTTCCGAGGACTTTCGGAAGATCGCCGCCGACGCGGACCGCCGCTTCGGCCGCGGGTATCGTTGCGCCGCGGGCGGCCGCGGAAGGGCGAGAAGGTCGTTGGCACGGTGGCGAAGAGCGTGAAACACACCCCAGGGCTCTGGGATGCGATGGCGCCAAGGCGAAGGCCAAAGGACTCACGCTACACGAGGCGATGCGCCAAGCGCTGCGCGAATGGGTCGGCGCCCGCTGAGCGCGCCGGTCTCGGGCCCCCGGAGGTAGCAACGTAACGCCCTTTCGTTTGGCTACAGGCCGGAGAGCGCATACCCGGAGAGGACTCGCACCTCTTTGTCCATGCACGCTCACACTAGGGAGCACGACCTCCGGCCGCGCTGAACTCGGCTCTGTCAATGTCTCAGTTCTGAGTCGGTGCCGCCGGTGCGGCTGATGCGGGCTCGCTGGCGCGGGTTTCGAGGGTGAAGAAGAAGGTGGCGCCTTTTTCGGGCGCTCCCTCGGCCCAGACGCGACCGCCGTGGCGTTGAATGATGCGCTCCACCGTGGCCAGGCCGATGCCGGTGCCCTCGAACTCGGCGACGCCGTGCAACCGCTCGAACGGCCGAAACAGCTTGTGAACATAGGCCATCTCAAAGCCGGCGCCATCGTCGCGAACGAAGTAGACCGGGTGCGGTGTGCGCAAAATGGCATGGGTGCTGGCACCGAACTCGATGCGTGCGGTCGGGTGCTTGCTGGTGTACTTCCAGGCATTGCCGAGCAGATTCTCCAGCACCACCCGCAGCAGCCGGGCATCGCCGTTAGCTACGACATCCTCGGCGATCACAAAGGTCACGGCGCGTTGGGGCTCCCCCTGTTGCAGCTCGGTTGCGATTGCTTGCGCCAGCTCGCTTAGATTGACGCGCTCGCGGCGCATGGCGCGGCGCGTGACCTGGGACAGGCCCAAGAGATCATCGATCAGCTCGCCCATCCGCTGCGCCGCCACCCGCACTTGGCGCAGATAATTGCGCCCCTGCTCGTCCAACCGTTCGGCGCAGTCGGCCAACAGCAGGTGACAGTAGCCGTCGAGTCCGCGCAAGGGTTGGCGCAGATCGTGCGACACCGAGTAGCAAAAGGCTTCGAGTTCGCGGTTGCTCGCCGTCAGCTCGGCGGTGCGCTCCGCCACCCGCCGCTCGAGCTCGGCGTTGAGCGAGCGGACCTCGTCCTCCGCCCACTTGCGGTCGCTGATGTCCATGATCACGGCTTGCAGGCCTAACAGGTTCTCCCCCGATTGAATCAGGCGGCTCGAACTGTGGAGCCAGCGAATCGCGCCGGACTTGGTCACGGCTCGAAACTCGCGCGGGCCCGGTTTGCCGGCGATCGCCACCATAAAACTTCCCATCAGCGCTTCAAGATCGGGTGGATAGATGAAGTCCGCAAAGCGCCGCCCGACCATTTCCGACGGCTGGTAGCCGGCGGTCTGCTCGATCACCTGACTGATGTAAGTAATGACCCCGTCAGTGGTGACCACACAGACCACCTCGTTGAGATTCTCGACCAGATCGCGGTACTTCTCTTCCGACTGCCGCAGGGCTTCTTCCGCGCGGTGGCGGGCGCGGGCGTAGCGGATGGCGCGGCCGAGGAGGTTGGCGTCGACGTGTCCCTTGACGAGAAAATCCTGCGCCCCCGCCTGCACCGCCCGGGCCGACAACGCGATGTCGTCGCTGCTGGTCAAGACGATCACGGGCAGGTGCGGCGCGGCCGCGTGCACCCGGGCGAAAGTGTCGAGCCCCCAGCTGTCGGGTAAGCCGAGATCCAGCAGGACGAGGTCAAAGGCGGCAGTCGCCAGCTGCTCGATGCCATCCTTAAGCGAGCTAGCGCCGGTCAACTGGAATGACATGTGCGGCACCCGGCGCAGCATGGCGGCGAGGAAGCGGTGATCGCTGGCGTTATCCTCGATCAACAGGAGATCGAAATGCTCGTTCTCGCCATCGGGTACTGCGGCAACTGCTTTGGCTTTCACTGCAACCACACCTGTCTTCGAGTCGTTCTCATACCGATATCTAAACCCATACGCCACCGGCAACCGCGCTGCCGTTGGCGCAGCAATTCGCGTGCACAGTGAGTGCCGGCGATCACGGGCCGGCCATGGGCGAACGGCCCGACGATCACTACGGCACCGGCGCCAAGTTCGTATCGAAATGCCAGTATCTTGCCCGCCGGCCAACGGTACGGCCCGATACACGAAAGCTGCAGGCGACTGGTCAGATGCCCGGCTTGGTGCGAACGTCGGACTGCAGTCGCCGGCTTGACTGGGCTCTGATGGTCTCGTAGCGTCGGCTCGCTGGAGGCACGGGATGGTAGAGAAAACCATTGAGCTGACCGGGGCGTCGGCCAATAGTATCGAGGACGCCGTCAACATCGCTCTGGCGCGAGCGGCCGTCACCATCGACGGGATTCGCCACGTGCACATTGAAGACATCGCTGCCAGCGTTGAGAACGGCGCGGTGGCCACCTGGCGGGTGCGCATCCGCATCACCTTTGCGGTGCAGGACCGCTTGCACGAATGAGCGCGGGCCCACGCGCCATGCCGCTGGCCTGAGCCCCGATAGCTATGGAAGCCAAACTCCGGGAGGTCTGGCCTGGTATCTTTCTGGTGCACCTGCCGCTGCCGATGCGGCCCACCATCGTCAACGTGTACCTGCTCCACAGTGCCGGCGAGTGGGCACTGGTGGACACGGGGATCAATAGCAGCGACAGCATTCAGGCCTTCGAGGCGGCTGTGCGCGCCGCCGGCGGTACGCCCTCAAAGATCGGCAAGATCATCTGCACCCATCATCACCCCGATCATTTCGGTGCCTCGAAGGCGTTGAAAGAACTCACCGGCGCGCAGCTGCTCATTCATCGTGCCGAGCACGAACGCACGCGCATCTTCAACGTCTTGGACCGGCCACCTGAGACGGCGCAGTACTTCTACGCCAACGGCTTCCCGATCGACCGCTATATGAATGTACCCTCGCCGGGCGAGTTCTGGGCCGGCCTGTTCGTAGCAGCGGCCCCGGACGCGTTTCTCGAGGACGGCGATATCATCCGCGTCGGCGAGCTCGAGCTCGAAGTGATCTGGACTCCGGGGCACGCCCCCGGGCACTGTGTGCTCCACCTGCGCAAGGAGAAGCTGTTGTTCGCCGGCGACCACCTGCTGCCCAAGATCACGCCGCACGTGGGCTATTTTCCCGGCGGACCGGAAGACCCGCTGGGTGATTTCCTCGACTCCCAGCGCAAGGTGCAACGCTGGGAGGTGTCGATGATCTTGCCGGCACACGGCGGCATTTTCACCGACCACCGCCACCGCGCCAACCAGATCATTCAGCACCACGATTACCGGCTGCGCGAGATGCTCGACTTCGTCCGGCGCGCCCCCCACACCGCCTACGAGGTCGCGATCCACGCCTTCGCGCTCGATGAGGATAGCCCGATGATGGTGCGCTTTCCGGCGACCTTCGAGACCCTCGCCCACCTCGAGCATCTGTGCCAGCGCGGCTGGGCCGAAAAAGACCTTCGCAACGATCGCATCTATTACCGCGGTCGCCGATGAAGCCCGCCGCGGCCAGTGCCGCCCTCGCGTTTCTTGTCACCGTTCTCGGCGGGCTCGCAGCCGCAGTGGCAGCCGAGGTGCCGGCGCGCCCGAGCGCAGGCTGCGCTGCACCCGCAGCCGCGAACGGCCGCCGGCTGGAGCGGACCATCGTGGTCAGCGGCGTGAGTCGGTCCTATGTCCTAGATGTCCCCGCATCCACCGAGCCGTCGCGTCCAGTACCGCTGCTGTTCGACTTCCACGGCCTGGGGCACAGCGGCGGCGGCGTGTGGGCGGTGTCGGAGTTCCGCCAGCTGGCGGAGCGCGATGGTTTCATTACCGTCTATCCGGACGGGTTGACTGTGACTCTCAACACCGGGACGCAGCAACTCGAAGGCACCGGCTGGGAAATCGCCGCGGCCGACTCGAATCGCGACCTGAAATTCACCGCTCTGCTGCTCGATCACCTGGAGGCGACCTATTGCATCGACCGCGCCCGCGTCTTTGCCACCGGGTTTTCCAATGGCGCGTTCTTCAGTCACCTGCTCGGGTGTGTGATGGCGGATCGTTTTGCCGCGATCGCGCCGGTGAGCGGCGGGCGGGCTCCGGCAGCATGTGCGCCGTCACGCGGGGTAGCGGTGCTGATCTATCATGGCCGGCAAGACCAGCGCGTGCCGGTGCAGCATGCACGGGTTGCGCGTGATGCCTGGTTGGCGCTCAACCGCTGTCGCGAACACGCCAGCAACGGTTGCGAAGAGCATCGCCAATGCCGCGACGGCGCGGTGGTGGAGTACTGCGAGGCCGACTTTGCCCACCGTTGGCCGGCGCTGGCCACGGCCCACATCTGGGAGTTCTTTCAGGCGCACCCGCTGGCGGCGGCAGCGCGCGGGCCGCCAGCAATACTGCCCTCGACCCCGGCGGGTACCCGGGCCACGCATTGAGTCGGGGCGCCGGCTCGGTTACATAGAGCCACCATGGCCATCGCGCTTGGGTCCGATTATCCGTTGCTGGCAGCCGTTGAGTCGCCGGCCGACATAAAGAAACTGGACGACGGTGGTCTGCGCGCGCTGGCCGACGAGATCCGAACCTTCATTATCGAGTCGGTAACGCGCACCGGTGGCCACCTGGGGGCCGGGCTGGGGGTGGTCGAGCTGACGCTGGCGCTATTTGCCGAGTTCGACTTCAATCAGCACGACAAGCTGGTATGGGACGTCGGACATCAGTGCTATCCGCACAAGATCGTGACCGGCCGCGCCGCCGCGTTCGACTCCTTGCGCCAAGCGGGCGGGCTGTCCGGTTTCCCCGATCCCGCCGAGTCCGAGTTCGACACCGTCAAGACCGGCCACGGCGGGACGAGCATTTCCACCGCTGTCGGCCTGGCGCTGGCCTGGC
This sequence comes from Deltaproteobacteria bacterium, assembly GCA_016210005.1. Lineage (NCBI taxonomy): Bacteria > Pseudomonadati > Myxococcota > Myxococcia > Deltaproteobacteria bacterium. Next base: position 5,137 of record JACQVA010000206.1, read on the forward strand.
GAGCGCACCCCGAGTGCGCCACGCGCAAGGCGGTGGCGGTGATCGGCGACGGCTCGCTGCAAGAAGGCAACGCCTACGAAGCCCTGAACCACGGCGGTACTTTCAAGGACCTCAACCTGGTGGTTGTGCTCAACGACAACAACATGAGCATCAGCCCGAGCGTCGGCGCCATGAGCGGCTACCTCTCGCGGGTGCGCAGCTCGACCTGGCTGCAAACGCGGCTGCGCACGATGCAGCGGGCCATCAAGCAGATCCCGGGCGTGGGCTCGAACCTCGAAGACGTGCTCCAGCGCTGGTATCACTCGCTGCAAGGCATCCTGCCCCAACATGCGCTGGGGATCATCTTCGAGGAGTTCGGTTTCTTCTATTACGGCCCGATCGACGGCCACGACGTCGGCGCGCTGCGGCGCGCCTTTCGCGACACCCGCTGGATGAAGCGGCCGGTGCTCATCCACGTCGTCACCACCAAGGGGCGCGGCTACAAGGACGATGAGCCCGAGATCACCTGCTACCACGCTGCTCCCCCCAGCGCCGCCGTCACCGCCCAGATCGGCAAGGAGTACCCGGAGCAAGGCGGCCAGAGCTTCACCGCCGCCTTCGCCGAGCAGGCCATCAAGATGGCCGAGCGTGATCCGCGCCTGGTCGTGATCACGGCGGCGATGCTCGATGGCACCGGACTGACCAAGTTTCAGCAGCGCTTCCCCGAGCGCTGTTTCGACGTCGGCATGGCGGAGCAACACGCGGTGGCGATGGCCGCCGGCTTGGCCCTGGCCGGCTACTGGCCGATCTGTGCGATCTACTCCACCTTCCTCCAACGCGCCTACGACCAGGTGTTTCAGGAAGTGGCGTTGCAAAAGGCCCGCGTCCTCTTCTGTCTCGATCGTGGCGGCCTGGTCGGCTCCGATGGCGCCACCCACAACGGCGTGTTCGACATCGGCTACTTGCGCTGTCTGCCCAATTTCGCCCTGATGGCGCCGCGCGATGCCGGGGAGTTGGGTCAGATGATGGAGCTGGCCGCATCGTGGGACGGACCCGTGGCCATCCGTTTTCCGCGCGGCACCGGCGCCGCTGCGGGCGAGCGGCTGGCACACCGCCCCTTCGGCTTGGGCCAGGCCGAGCGCGTCGCCGACGGCAGCGACGGTTGCATCCTGGCTTACGGGCCGCTGACTTACACCGCCCTCGACGTGCGCCGGCGGATTCAGGAGCAAAGCGGTCAAACCTTGGCCGTGGTCAACGCCCGCTTCGTCAAGCCGCTCGATGAGCAACTCATCCGGGAAGAGCTCGAGCGCCAGCCGGTGGTGTTCACGCTGGAAGATCACGCGCTCGCCGGCGGGTTCGGCTCAGCGGTGGCCGAGTTTGCCCTCACGCGCCTGGAGAATTCCGCCCCTGCCGGCAGGCTGCAGCTGCTCGCCGTTCCCGACCGCTTCATCGATCATGGGGATCGCACCGAACAGTTGGCCGAGGCCGGGTTGGACATCGAGACTCTCACCAGCCGGATCAGTGCGCGGGTGGCACTGGCGTCGCCGGCGGTGCGGCCGATCAAGCGCGTCGGTCAAGCCGCTCGCCGCTGAGCACCGGCGCAGAAATTCCGCCCGTCGCTCGCGCCGGCAAAGAAAGCAGGAAAGCTCGATGGATTTCCAGCTGAGCGAAGAACAGCGAGCACTGCAAGCAACGGTGCGCGAGTTGGCCGACCGGGAGCTCGCCCCCTTGGCCGCGCTGTGGGATCGCCAGGCGCGTGTGCCGCAAGCGCACGAGCTCGCTGCGCTGCTCAAAATGGGGTTGCACGGCATGTGCCTGCCTTCGCGCTACGGCGGTGGCGACCAGGACCTGCTGTCAGCGATCCTGGTGATCGAGCAGCTCGCGCGGGTCTCGCCGCTATGCGCCGCCGGCGTCTTCGAGTCGAACGTGGGACCGGTGCGCGTGATCGAGAAGTTCGGCACCGAGGAGCAAAAGCAGCGATTCCTGCCCGCGGTTTGCCGGGGCGAGATGCAGATCAGCGTCGGCATGACCGAGGCCGAAGCTGGTAGCGCGCTGACCAGCCTGCGGACCAAGGCCGAGAAGGCCGGCGGCGGCTGGGTTTTGAATGGCCGCAAGTGTTTCTGTACCGGCGGCGGTCATAGCGAGGCTTACCTGGTCTATTGCCGCTTCGGTGACGTGCCGGGCGCCAGAGGCATCGGGGCGATCGTTGTCGACAAAGACACCCCCGGCTTCAGTTTCGGCAAGCAGGAGCATTTCCTGGGGTTTCGCGGTTTCCCTTCTTGTGACCTTATCTTCGAGGACTGTTTCGTTCCCGCACACAATCTAGTGGTCGAGCCGGGCGGCTTTGCCGGGTTGATGCAGTGCTTCGACATCGAGCGCTGCGGCAATGCCACCATGGCGCTCGGCATCGCCACCGGCGCACTCGAGTATGCCACCCAATACGCCTTGCAGCGTCACACCTTCAGCCGGCCCATCTGCGAGCGGCAGGCGATTCAGCTGATGATCGCCGACATGGCCACCCGCGTCGAGGCGGCGCGCTTGTTGGTCTACCGCGCGGCGGTGAGCGCTGCCGGCGGCTTCCCCTCGGTCCAGCAGACCTCGATGGCCAAGGTCTTCGCCAACGAGACCGCCAAGGCGGTAACCGATATGGCGCTCGAAATCCTCGGCGGGTATGGTTACAGCACCGAGTACCCGGTGGAGCGTATGCTGCGCGACAGCCGCGGCTGGCCCGTCGCCGGGGGCACGCTGCAAATCCAGAAGATCATCATCGCCGCCACCGTATTCGGGCGGCCTTTCGATCAGCGCAAGTAGTGTCAGGGGGCGGGGCGCCGAGCGGGCGGAGGGAATCGCATGAGAACTGTCGCTGAGCTCATTCGCTGGCGCGCCAAGCAACATGCCGAGCGCGTGGCGCTGGAGTACGCCGGCCGGTGGACGACCTACGCCGAACTCGATCGCCGCGCCAACCAAGTGGCCAACGCCCTGGTGCGCTGCGGGGTGCAACCGGGCGAGCACGTCTGCGTGCTCGACCACAATCACGCTCACATGTTCGAGACCATCTTCGGTATCGCCAAGGCGGGGGCGGTCTTTACGCCGATCAACTGGCGCCTGGCGCCGCCGGAGATGGCATTTCTGATCAACGACGGCAAAGCCCGGGTGGTGTTCGCCGGCCCGTCCTTCAGCGCTGCCCTCGGCTCGATCGAGCAGCAACTCGACACTGCCGGCACGATCGTCTGCTACGCCGAGGCGCACGAGCGCTGGCAGCCGTACGAAACTTGGCGTGACGCCGCCGCCACCACCGACCCTCGGCACGACGGCGGCGAGGACGACACCGCTTGGCAGCTCTACACCAGCGGTACCACGGGCACGCCCAAGGGCGCCGAGATCACCCACCGCAACCTTTTGACCGTGCTCGCCAACGGGTTGCTGCCCGGGATCAGTGTAACCCCGGGCGAGCGCGCGCTCGTCTGCCTGCCGCTGTATCACATCGGCGGCGCCGGCTACGCCCTGACCCTGTTGTACGCCGGGATGACGGCCGTTGTCGCCAACGTCTTCGACCCGGCGCAGATTCTGCGCCTGCTCGAGGAGCGCCGCATCACCCAGGCGTTTCTCGTGCCCACGATGATCAACTTCCTGCTGCAGACGCCGGCGTGCGCCGCCACCGACTTCAGCGCCCTCAAGACCATCATCTACGGGGCCTCGGCCATACCGGTCGATCTGCTCGAACGCGCCCTCGCCGGCTTCGGCTGCTCGTTCGTGCAGGCCTACGGTCTGACGGAGACCACCGGCGCCATCTGCTATCTGCCGGCGGCCGATCACCTGCCGGGCAGCGCGCGGCTGAAGTCCGCCGGCCAGCCGGCTTTCGGCATCGACATCCGCACGGTCAACGCTAGCGGTGACTTGTGCTCACCCGGGGAGGTAGGCGAGATCGTCGTCCGCGGCGATGCGGTGATGAAGGGCTATTGGAATCAACCCGAGGCCACGCGCGCGGCCATCGTCGATGGCTGGTTTCACACCGGCGATGCCGGGTACTTCGATGATGCCGGCTACCTGTACATCCACGACCGCGTCAAGGACATGATCGTCTCGGGCGCCGAAAACATCTACCCCGCCGAGGTCGAGCGGGTGTTGGCCCAGCATCCGGCGGTGTTCGACGTCGCCGTCATCGGCGTGCCTGACGAGCGCTGGGGCGAAGCGGTCAAGGCGGTGGTGCAGCTGCGGCCGGGCGCGCAGGCGAGCGAGAGCGAGCTGATCGCGCATTGCCGCGGCCGCATCGCCGACTACAAGTGCCCGAAGTCGGTCGATTTCTGCGCGGTCATCCCGCGTAACCCCAGCGGCAAAGCCCTCAAACGTGAGCTGCGCGAGCCTTACTGGCGCAACCGCAGCCGGCGCGTAAACTGAACGGAGAGATGATTATGGCAGCACCCGCAGCACAGTTGCACAGCGATGCCGGGGCGAGCGCGCGGGTGTTACGCTTGCGCCAGCGCATTGTCCACGCGCCGCGCGAGGCCTGCGTCGAACGCGCGCGCTATCTCACCCGCTCGATGGCGGCCAACTGGAGCGATCCGCCGCTGACCCGGATGAGCAAGGCGCTGGCGGAGGTGCTCGATAACATCAGTATCATCATCCGCGATGACGAGGTGATCGTCGGCTGCCGCACCAGCAAGCTCAAGGGCGCCCCGTTCTTCCCCGAGAACAAGGCGCGCTGGATCGAGCAGGATGCCGGCGGCTTGGCCGCGCGCACCATCCAGCGGGTGCTCATCAGCGACGCCGAGCGCGACGAGCTGGTGCAGGAGATCCTGCCGTTTTGGCGCGGGCGCACGGTCGAGGACCGCTTCGAGGTGCTGCTCCCGAGCGACGTCAACGAGGACATGCAGAAGTTCGTCTTCGGCGTATTGCTGGAGATCACTTACGGTATCGGACACTTCACCATGAACCACCGCCGCCTGCTGGCACAGGGCCTTGGCGGTATCATGGCCGCGGCCCGTGAAAAGCTGGCGGCACTAAGCCCCGACAAGCACGGCACCGACGAGGCGCTGTTCTTCGCGGCCGTCATCCGCTCGCTGGGGGCCGCCATCCATTTCGCGCACCGCTACGCCGAGGAGGCTGAGCGCCTGGCCGGGCGCGCGCGCGACCCCCAGCGCCGCGCGGAGCTGCGCGAGATCGCCCGCGTCTGCCGCCGCGTTCCCGAGCACCCGGCGGCTAGCTTTCGCGAGGCCGTCCAGTCCGTCTACTTCATGCACCTCGTCGCCCAGATCGAAAGCGGCGGGAACTCGATCTCGCTCGGCCGCATCGACCAGATTCTGGCGCCTTACTACGATGCCGACATCGGCGCCGGCAGAATCACTCCTGGTGAGGCCAAGGAGCTGCTGTCGCTGCTGTTTCTCAAGACCAACGAGATCTGGAACATTCTCGAGGAGCCCTACATTCCCGGCGGCGAGGACACCGAGGGCAAGACCACCCAGAACGTCACCGTCGGCGGCATCGGCGCGGATGGCGCCGATGCCACTTGCGCGCTGAGCTACGTCGGCCTCGAAGCCTATGCCGATGTTCGCACCGTCCAACCCAACTTCGGCGTCCGCGTCGGTCCGGAAGCCCCGGCGGACTTCTGCCAGGCCGCCGTGCGCCATGCGCTAGCCGGCGTGGCGATGCACTTCTTCAACGACGAGGCCATCGTCGAGTCACTGGTAACCGCCGGCCACAGCCTCGAGGACGCCCGTGACTACGGCGTCGTCGGCTGCCTCGAACCCAACGCTCAGGGCAAGACCTTCGGCTCCACCTTCGCCGTGCAGCTCAACGGGCTCAAGTGTCTGGAGCTGGCGCTCAGCAACGGCGTCGACACCGTGTTCGGCAGCCGCGCCGGGCTGGCCACCGGCGACCCCGCCGCATTCGCCTCGTTCGACGACGTCTGGCGCGCATACGACCGGCAGCTGCGCTACTTCCTCGATCAGATCGAACGGGGCATGGCGGCGCTCGATCAGGCGATCGCCGAGATGCTGCCCTCACCGCTGGCTTCGGCCATGATCGACGGGCCGTTGGACAAGGGCCTCGACCTCACCCGCGGGGGCGCGATCTACAATTCCACCGGCGTGCAACTCATCGGCTTCGCCAACGTGGCCGACAGTCTCAGTGCCATCCGTGAGGCGGTGTTCGAGCAGCGGGCGGTAACGGCCGCGGAGCTGGCCCGGCACTTGGCCGAAGATTGGCGCAACGGCGAGGCGCTGCGAACACGCCTTCTCCACCAGATTGAGAAGTACGGCAACGACGATGACCAAGCCGACGCCATGGCGGCCCGGGTGCTCGAACACTTCTGTGAGCAGGTGCGACAGCGGCGCAACATCCGCGGGGGCTCGTTCTGGCCGGGCGCCTTCTCGGTCGGGCTGCACATCGCTATGGGCAGTTTCTCCGGTGCCAGCGCCGATGGCCGCCATGCCAGCGAGATCCTCAGCAACGGCATCACGCCGGTCGAAGGGCGCGCCAAGACCGGCCCGACGGCGCTGCTGAACTCAGTGGCGCGCATGCCGATCCGCTATGCTCCTAACGGCACCAACTTGAACATGCGCTTTAGTCCGAAGTGGCTCAAGGCGCCCATGCTCGCGTCGCTGTTGCAAACCTACTTCCGACTCGGTGGCGCGCAGGTGCAATTGAACATGGTCGACGGCGAGATCCTGCGCCAGGCCCAGCGCAATCCCGAGGCCTACCGCGATCTCGTCGTCCGGGTCAGCGGTTACTCGGCGCTCTTCACCGAGCTGAGCCCGCGCGCCCAGGAAGAGATCATTAGCCGCATGCAGTATTGCGCCTGAGCGTGCGGATATGAGTGAGAGCAGGGGGCCGTTGCTCGAGGTGCTGCGAACGCCCGAGGCGCGCTTCGCGAACCTACCCGGGTACGGCTTTGCGCCACACTATCTCGAGGTCGCAGGGCCGCAAGGCACGCGCCTGCGCATGCATTACCTCGACGAGGGGCCACGCGCCGCACCGGTGGTGCTGTTGCTTCACGGCGAGCCGACCTGGTCGTACTTGTATCGCAAGCTGATCCCGGTGCTGGTGGCGGCCGGGCTGCGCGCGGTGGCGCCGGATCACATCGGGTTCGGGCGTTCGGACAAGCTGGTCACCCGCACGGATTACACCTTCGAGCGTCATCGCGATTGGCTGCGCACTCTGGTGCGCGCCCTGGATCTGGTCAACATCGTGGTGGTCTGCCAAGACTGGGGCGGGCCGATCGGTCTCGGCGTGCTGGCGGGTGAACCGGAGCGGTTCGCGGCCGTGGTCGCGGCCAACACCATCTTGCCCACGGTCGAGCCCGAACTCACTGCCGGTGTACTCGAATGGCGCAGCGACTTGCTGCTGGATTGGATCCTCACCTCGCAGCGGCTAGCCGAATTTCCCGCCGGTGGCATCGTCGCCGGGGTGTGCAAGTCGGCGCTAACACCGGCGGTGATTGCGGCCTACGACGCGCCGTTTCCAGACGAAAGCTACAAGGCGGGGGTGCGGCAGTTCCCGGTGTTGATTCCACTGACGCCGGCTGATCCCGGCGCCGCAATCAACCGGGCCACCTGGGCGGTGCTGGCGCGTTTCGAGCGCCCCTTTGTGACTGCTTTCTCCGACTCCGACCCTGCTACCGCCGGCTGGCAGACGATCTTCCAGCGCGGCGTGCCCGGTGCGCAAGGCCAGCCGCACGTGACCATTGCCGACGCCGGCCACTTTTTGCAGGAAGACGCGGGCGAGGCGTTGGCGGAGGTGATCGTCGCGCTGGCGCGCCGGCTCGGTTGAGGCGGCGCTCGGCCGGTTGTCAGAACTGCATCTCTTGTACGTCGCCGGCTACGCGCAGAGGCGCGGCGGTCGCGGCCCTGACGTCGTCCACGCTCAGTCCGGGCGCGAGCTCGCGCAACCGGAAGCCTTCTTCGTCAACGTCGATCCAGGCCAGGTCGGTGACCACCGACTTGACGCAAGCGAGCGCGGTGGGCGGGTAACTGAGTTGCTCGACCAGCTTGGAGCGGCCGTTGCGCTCGCGGTGATAGCAGACGGCAATCACGCGGGCGCCGCCCGCGGCCATGTCCATCGCGCCGCCGATCCCGCCGCTGCCGTTGGGCGTGCTCCAGTTGGCAAGATCACCGTTCTGCGCCACCTCAAAAGCTCCGAGCACGGTGGTCGAAACGCGTCCGCTGCGTGCCATGGCGAAGGAAGCGTTCGAGTCGAAATACGCCGTCCCGACCACCGGCGTCACCAGTTGCCCGCTGGCGTTGTAGAGGTCGATGTCCTCCTCACCCTCGGCCGGGAATGGGCCGTAGCCGAGGATGCCGTTCTCCGCGTGCAGCGTGATGTCGCGCCCGGCGATGTAGTTGGACACCAGCGTCGGCAGTCCGATGCCGAGGTTGACGTACTCGCCGGCGCGTAGCAGTGCCGCCGCCTTGGCCGCCATCAAGTCGGCGGGCAACCCCACCGGACCGCCGTCGCGCAGCGCGCGCCCCTCTGCGTCGCTTACCCGGCCGACCGATTGGAGGATGTAGCGCAGCACGCCGATGTCGACATGTGTGGTTGTCTGGACGATGCGGTCGACGAAGATCCCGGGGGTTACCACCGCCTCGGGTTCGATGGCGCCGAGGGCGACGACCTCCTTGACCTCGGCGATGGTGGTACGCGCGGCCGAGGCGAACGCCGGCCCGAAATTGCGCATGCCGCGGCGGTAAGTGAGGTTGCCGGCCGGGTCGGCTTGGTAGGCCTGCAGCAGAGCGAAGTCGGCGCTAAGCGCGCGCTCGAAGATGTAGCGCTTGCCGTCGAACACCCGCTCTTCTTTTCCGGCCGCCACCGCGGTGCCCACGCCGGTGGGCGTGAAGAAGCCGGCCAGTCCGGCACCGCCGGCGCGCACGCGCTCGATCAGGGTTCCCTGCGGCACCATTTCGAGTTCGATCTCCCGCGCCTTGACCATGTCGCTGATCGGTGTCGGAATCGCCGGGGCGCCGATGTAGCTGCAGACCAGCTTGCGGATCTGCCGCTTGTCGGCAAGCACATTGAGTGAGGTTGGACCACCAGCCGGCGTGTTGCAGATGACTGTAAGATCCTTGACCCCACGCTCAGCGAGCGCGAGCAGGCAGTCGGTCGGCCACGCCTGCGGCGGGCCGAAGCTGTGGACGAGGAGGGTGGCGCCGTCGTTGATATCGGCGACGGCCTCGCGTGCGGATGAGCAAATCGTCTTGGTCGCCATGGCTGGTCCGGATGTCACGCCGAGCGCGCGTTGGCAAGCCGATCGCGCCGGTTACTCGCCGCCTTCCAGAGCGCGCTTGATGTTGCCGAGGTACTGCTTGACCGCCTCGGCGGCCTCGCTATCGACGAACCCGCGGATCAGGCCCTGGAGCAAGCGCGGCACGGGAGTGTCGGGCGCCAGCGTTTGCTTGAGTGTGATCTTGGTGGCCTCGGCCCCGCTCGCTTGCAGCTTCAGGACACCGCTGACGTCGGTGTTGTCAGCCTTGGCGGCGATGCTCTCGAACGTGATCCGATCCTTGCCGTTGCCGTCATAGCGCGCGGTGTATTGCACCACCAGGCTCACCGGCCCGGTCGACTTCTCCTGGTAGACGAAGCGGTAGGTGTTGTCGCCGACGCGCTTGCAGGTGTCGATGCCGGGAACGCAACGCGACGAGCCGACGACGTCCCACATGAACTCGTACGCGTGCGCTAGCGGCACCTTAACGGTGACGGACTTCTCGATCTCGGTGGGAAATTTGGCCATGCGCCTCCTCCTGCCGCAGATGCCTTAGCCGAGTCGGCCGGCCGAAGTCCACGGGCAACACCGCGCAACCGCCGCGGCCGAGGGATGACCGAGACTGGCGCACTCAGAACGATTGCGTGACTAGTGGTGTCCATGCATCACAACGGGGCGGCCAGCTTGCCGCCGCCCACCGCCGTAACCGTAAGCGGCGCGGCAGCAGCGGCTTGCGCGCGTAGGCGAACCAACACCGCCACCATGTAGGCCAGCAGCGCCACCAGTGACAGGGCCTTGATCCCGATCACCATCGAAAGGCATTCCAGCAAGCCGCCGGCCACCGCGCCCAGCAGATTCCAGCCGAACGCGACATCCGCTTCGGCCCGCTCACGGAAGAGCAAGGCAAAGCAGGCCGAGGCGAAGAAGATCGGTGTGCCGACAAACAGCGCCGAGAGGCCGAGTTTCACGGCGAGATTCAGCCGCAGCAGCAGATGTACCGGCGTGAAATAGGCCAGGAGCAGCGACACCACCAGCCCGGCGACGCTCACCGTCCAGGGGATCGGGCGCAGTTGCATCCACCCGGTGGCGAACAACACCATCGCCAGGATCGCCCCGAACACGATCGCACTGGTCAACCAGGTTGCACCCCAGACCAGGTTCATTGCGGTCACCGATTTGGTTTCGAGCAGCAGAAACGCCAGACCGAAGCAGAACATCTCGGTGTCCATGCGCCGGCGCGACGACAAGCTGCGCCGCATTTCGCCGGAAGCCGCGGCCACGCCCGCGAGCGCGAGTGTCGCGAAGACCGCCATCAGCGTCAGGTAGAACCCGCTGATCGTGCGCCCTTGCAGGTAGAGGTACGGCCAATCGTCGTCCGGCAGCTCGACGCCCTGCGCCTGGGCGAAATACGCGCCGATGGCGGCGCGCTCGTCGGGCAGTTGGCCGGCAAAAGCCGGCCCGCCCATGTAGATCGTGTTGAACAGCTGCGAGAACCTGCGGATAACTATCGGCGGTTCGCCGAATGCCTCGAACAGCATGCCCGCCAGTCGGTCGTCGATATAGGAAGTGCCGACGGCGAAGTACATGACGATGCCGCCACGCGGCGACAGGCGTGCCCGGGCGGCATGCAGGCAATCGCGTGTGTAGACGAAGTTGTCGAGCCGTACGTTGGACAGTGCCGACAAGCGCGTCATCGAATCGAGGGTGCCGAACACGATCAGGTCGTATTCTTCGCGCGACTCGTTGAGGAATGAGCGGGCATCGGTGTTGATCGCCCGTACCCGTGCCGGCGCGTACGGCCGATCGGGATGTCGCGTGACACCTAATTGCAGGATTACCGGATCGATCTCCACCGCATCGACCTGTTCGGCACCCTCCGCCAGCGCGACGGCTACGTCGTTGCCGGTGCCCGCACCCAACACCAGCACGCGCCGCGGTGGCTGCGGCAGAAAGCGGTACGGTACGTGGTAGCCAATCCGCACCGACTTGTGCCAGTCGTTCACGGCCGGACGGGTCTCGTCGAAACTCACCGCCACCTGGTGCAGCGAGCCGTTGGCCAGGATCTCCACCCCCGCTCCGCCGGGCTCCTGGCTCGCCCGGATGGCGTAGTAAGGGCTGTAGCGTTCGGCCCGCTCGGCCTGCGCCACCAACACCAGCGCCAGCGCCGCCACCGCCCCATAAGCCGGACGTAGGCGCCCTTGCGCCGTGAAGAACACGAAGCCGGCCAGCAGCACCACTGCAAACCAGATCACCGGAAAGGTTTCGAGAAAGCCGCAAGCGGCGAACGTGATCACACCGGCGAGCGAGCCGAGAATGTCGCAGCAGTACCCCCACAGCGCGCCCGAGCGGGCTTGGAACTCGCGCAGTCGCTCGGCGACGAGCTGACCCAGTGGGACAAACGCCAGCGCACTCAGGACAAAGGCGAGCACAATCGGCAGGCGCACGTCGCCGACCACCGCAGCATCGTGCGGCAGATCGTAGTATAAGAGCCAGAGATGTTCGGTGACCGAGTTCTGCGTGAACGCCACGCGGCTCATAGCGAAACCGGCTGCGATCACCACCAGCAGACTCACCGGCCACAGCCACAGCAGCGGGCGCCGCCCCGCGCGCAGGCAGCCGAGACCGAGCCCGAGAAAGGCACTCAACAGAATCAGATTGGGAAAATACGCCAGCGCCCGCACCTGCCCCGGCAACCAGCGGATCAGCGCCAGCTCCTGAAACAGGACGACGAAGGAGGCGAAAAACAGCTCGACCCCGAGGCGAGCTATCGACTTGGCAGAAAGGTCGCCGCCGCAATGATTGCCGGCAACCGAGCCGGGAGCTGTTGTGGACACCATCTCACCTCGTGGCATAGCGCCGTGATTGAGTCCAGCAACTCACCTGCCATGTCACCACCTCGCCAACTGCTGAGGTTGACTGTCCGGGGTCTTGCCGGCGAGCTATAGCGATACCGCTGCGCCGGGAAAATGCGGCACAGATTCGCCGGCTGCGCGAAGGCAGTCGGCGCGCCACGGCCGGTTCAGAGCCGCTGGGCGCCGGCTGATCGCTGGGATAATCCAGCCTGGTGGCGCTGCGCCGGGGTGCCGGGGTGCAACGCTGATTGACTCTCCACCGCAGCTCATCGTAGCAGTTTCAGCTCGGGCAACCGCTGGAGGTCGAGCATGGCCGAAAACAATCCGAACCAAACGCGCCCCGTGCGCGACTGGCAGTACCTCACCGGCGAGGACTTCCGCCGGCTCGACAAGAGCAAGACGGTGGTCACGGTGACGTGCTCGCCGATGGAGGTGCACGGCCCGCACTTGCCGGTGGTGTGCGACAACCACGAGGCTGAAGCACTGACCACGCGCACGATCGAGTTGCTGAGCGCACGCTACCCCGAAATGATGTTCTTGCGGCTGCCGCCGATTTACGTGGCGGCCGACGTCGTGCCGCACAGCGGCTCGCTGATGTTTCGCAGCACCACGATCGTGCGCGTGCTCTGCGACCTCGGCCGCACGCTGGCCAAGCAGGGCTTCAGCAATATCTGGGTGGCCAGTTTCCACGGCGGGCCGCGTCACTTCGTGGCGATCGAGCAAGCTTGTCACCTCACCAACCGGCGCTACGGTGCCCGCATGGTGTCGCTGTTTTCGCTGCTGGCGAAGCGGCTCACCGCCGGCACCTCGAACCTTGCCGCCGTGCTCGCGCGTATCCCCGGCCTCACGCCCGCCGACCTCGACGGTGACACCCACGCCGGTGTGATCGAAACCTCGCTGTTGCTGCACCTGCTTGGCGAGCACGTCGATCCGGTCTTTCGATCTTGCGCGCACGTGACCGTGGATATGAAACTGGCCCGCAGCGGCCAGAGGCCGCGCGCCGGCAAACCCGGGCGGGCCTCGATCGGGCAGCTTTTGCGCAGCTTCACGGCCTCGCTGAAGTACTTCGAGGAGGAGACCTACTCCGGCAAGCCCGCCATCGCCTCGGCCGAGATCGGCAAGCAGATCCTCGAGGTCTTGGCCAACCACAGCGCGGAGGTGCTGGGCCAGCTATGGGCCGGCCGAATCAGCCCGGATGACTGCCACTCGCCGGTGTGGCCGCTCAAGTGGGTCTTCTTGAGCCCCACCGCCAGCCGCCTCTTCGAGTGGGCAGTGCGCTATCGCAATCCGATCTTCTGAGTCGCGGGGGTGTTATCGGCGGGACAGTTGCCGATTGTAGCTGCCCTCCGTGGTGAACATGAATGCCTTCACGGCGCGTGCCCGCGCAACACCACGAGCCCGGCGGCCGCGAGCGTGCCATTATCGGCAAGGCTTTCCTTGAATCAGCGTGGGACGTGTGGTTAACCAACCAGGAGAATACTTGCAGAGGATGTTGTGAAGGTCGAAGTTGAAGCAGTGGACCCGGTGCGCCGGCGACTGGCGATCGAGGTCCCGGCAGAAGAAGTTCGTGACGAGATCGAGCGCGCCTATGCCGATCTCGGCCGGCGAGCGCGCGTGCGCGGTTTTCGGCCCGGGCGTACGCCGCGTCCGGTGCTCGAGCAGCTGTTTGGTGATCAGGTGCGGGCCGAGGTGTTCGGCAAGCTGATTCAGCGCTCGTACGCGGAGGCTTTGCAGGGGCAGGATCTGGCGGTGGTAAGCGAGCCGCAGATCGTCACCGAGCAGGCTGAGCCCGGGGCGGCGTTGCGCTATTCGGCGACGGTCGAAGTCAAGCCCGAGGTGGTGGCGCGGGATTACAGCGGCTTTCGAGTTGAGCGCACGCTGGTGCTGATAACCGAGGCGGAGGTCGGCGCCGTTCTCCAGCGGTTGCAGGATTCACTAGCGCAGCTGCTTCCGATCACCGAGCGCACGCGCGTGGCGCGCGGCGATGTCGTGACCCTGGATTACGAGGCGCGCCGCGAGCAGCGTCTGGTGGGGCGCGGAGAGAACCGGCTGGTCGAGATCGGCCGCGGCCAGTTTTCGCAGAGTTTCGACGAGCAGCTCGAGGACGCCGAGGTGGGCACGACCCGCGAGTTCTCGGTTGCTTATCCCGCCGACTACTCCAACGCGGAGCTGGCGGGGCAAACGATCGATTTTCGCGTGACCGTGAAGGCACTGGCACAACGCGAGGTGCCGGCGCTCGATGACGACTTCGCCAAGGATCACGGGGAGTGCGAAACGCTGGCCGCGTTGCGGGAGCGCGTGCGCCAGCGCCTGGAAGCGCAAGCCGCGCTGCGCGCCGACCAGGAGGTGCGGGCGAAGCTGATCGATCAGCTCCTCGCCGCCCACGGCATCGCGGTGCCGGACGTGATGGTGCAGCGCCGTGCCCTGGCCTTGGCCGAGGAAGTCATCAACTCGATGCGTGATGTGCGCTTGCGCCAGCGCGATGCTGCGGCAGAGCGCGAGCGGCTGGCCGCCGAACTGGTGCCGCAAGCGCGCAAGCAAGTGCAGACGGCGCTACTGCTCGAAGCCATCGCCCGACAAGAGCACCTCGAGGTCAGCGACGATGAAGTGCGCGCGCAGATCGATGAAATGGCAGCGCCAGCCGGTACCGGCGGCGAGCGCGTGCGCGCGCAGTATCAAGACGAAGGCATGCGCGCGGGGTTGCACGCGCGCATGTTGCAGCAACGCGCGCTCGAGCTGGTCGCCTCGCGGGCCACCATTACCACTACCACGCACGCATCTGTCGTTGCTGACTCCGGCCAAAACGGCTAAGATTCTATGCAGAATGAGCGACGTGACCCGCACGCCATGAGCCTGGTGCCTATCGTTGTGGAGCAGACGGGACGGGGCGAGCGCGCCTACGACATTTACTCCCGTCTACTCAAAGATCGCATCGTATTTCTGGGTACGCCCATTACCGATGACATCGCCAACCTGATAACCGCGCAGTTCCTCTTCCTGGAATCCGAGGACCCCGAGAAGGACATCCACTTCTACATCAATTCCCCCGGGGGTTCGGTCACCGCTGGACTGGCCATCTACGACACCATGCAGTACATCAAGCCCGACATCTCGACGTTGTGCTTGGGACAGGCCGCGAGCATGGCGGCGTGGCTATTGGCGGCGGGAACCAAGGGCAAACGCTTCTGTCTGCCGCACTCCCGCATCATGATTCATCAACCCTTGGGCGGGGCCCAAGGCCAGGCGGCCGACATCGACATCCAAGCCCGGGAAATCCTCCGCATCCGCGAGCAACTCAACGCCATCCTCGTGGCACACAGCGGGCAGAGCCTGAAACGCATCGAGAAGGATACCGACCGGGACCTCTTCCTCAGCGGCAAACAGGCGGTAGAATACGGGCTGGTCGATGAAGTGATCGCCAACCGGCCCGTGCGCAAAGTGTGAGGGATCTATGGCCAAGCATGATGGCGACCGTGGCGGAAACCTCGTCTGTTCGTTTTGCGGGAAGAGCCAGGACGAGGTGCGCAAGCTCATCGCCGGGCCGACCGTCTACATCTGTGATGAGTGCATCGATCTCTGCAATGACATCATCGCCGAGGAGTGCGACCAAGAAGAGGGGCTGGCCTCGACTTCGGCGGTGCCGAAGCCCTCAGAGATCAAGCGCGTCCTCGATCAGTACGTCATCGGCCAGGAGCGCGCCAAGAAGGTGCTGTCGGTCGCCGTCCACAACCACTACAAGCGCATCGACAGCCAGCTGGTGACCGGCGATGTCGAGCTGCAGAAATCCAACATCCTGCTGATCGGCCCCACGGGCTCGGGCAAGACGTTGCTGGCGCAAACCCTGGCGCGCTTCCTCCAGGTGCCGTTCACCATCGCCGACGCCACCAGCCTCACGGAAGCCGGCTACGTCGGCGAAGACGTTGAGAACATCATCCTCAGCCTGTTGCAGAACGCCGATTACGACGTCGAGAAGGCGCAGCGCGGGATCGTCTACATCGACGAGATC
Organism: Deltaproteobacteria bacterium; assembly: GCA_016210005.1. Taxonomy (NCBI): domain Bacteria; kingdom Pseudomonadati; phylum Myxococcota; class Myxococcia; species Deltaproteobacteria bacterium. Next base: position 21,167 of record JACQVA010000206.1, read on the forward strand.
GACAAGATCTCCCGCAAGGGCGACAACCCCTCGATTACCCGCGACGTGTCCGGCGAAGGCGTGCAGCAGGCATTGTTGAAGATCATCGAAGGCACCACCGCCAGTGTCCCGCCCAAGGGCGGGCGCAAGCACCCGCAGCAGGAATTCCTCCAGGTCGACACCACCAACATCCTGTTCATCTGCGGCGGCGCCTTTGTCGGGTTGGAAGACATCATTCGCCGCCGCATCGGCATCAAGGGCGTCGGCTTCGGCGCCGACATCCGTCGCAAGCAAGAGCGCAGCACCAGCGAGTTGCTCCACGAAGTGCAGACCGAGGATCTGCTCAAGTTCGGCTTGATTCCCGAATTCATCGGCCGCCTGCCGGTGATCGCCAGCCTCGATGAGCTGGATGCGGAAGACCTGGTGCGCATCCTCAAGGAGCCCAAGAACGCCTTGACCCGCCAGTACCAGAAGCTGTTCGAGATGGAAGGCGTGCACCTGAAGTTCACCGACGCCGCTCTCACCGCGATTGCGCGCGAGGCGCTCAAGCGTAAATCCGGGGCCCGTGGCTTGCGGGCCATTCTTGAGACCACTATGCTCGACGTGATGTACGAGATCCCGTCGCAGCCCAACATCAAGGAAGTGCTGATCTCGGAAGAGGTCATTACCAAGCACGAGCAACCGATCGTGCTCTACCAGAAGGCGGCGGAGACGGCCTGAGCGGCAGGGTCACCAGGAGAGGACGAACGCATGCTCTTTCGTAACGACAAGAAGGATGGCCGCGAAGGCGGCTCCCCCAACGCCCCGCGGGTGCCACTGCTGCCCTTGCGAGACATCATCGTGTTCCCGCACATGGTGGTGCCGCTGTTTGTCGGACGGCAGAAATCGATCAAGGCCCTCGAAGAGGCGATGAACAAGCAGAAGTTCGTCTTGCTCGCTGCCCAGCGCGAGGCCAAGACCAATGAGCCCGACGAGAACGACATCTATCGCGTCGGCACTCTCGGCAGCGTGGTGCAGTTGCTGCGCCTGCCGGACGGCACCGTCAAGGTGCTGGTCGAGGGCAAGAAGCGGGCACGGGTGCTGCGTTACGTCGACAATCCCGACTTCTTCTGCGTCGAAGTGGAAGAGATCGAAGAGCAGCCGGAGCGCTCCACCGAGGTCGAGGCCTTGGTCCGCTCGATCAATTCCACGTTCGAGAACTACGTCAAGCTGAACAAGAAGATCCCACCCGAGATGATCATGTCGGTGGCCTCGATCGACGACGCCTCGCGGCTAGCCGACACCATCGTAGCTCACCTCGGAATCAAGCTGGAGGACAAGCAGGCACTGCTCGAAGTCATCAACCCGACCGAGCGGCTCGAGAAAGTCCTCGGCTACATGCGCTCGGAGATCGAAATCCTCGAAGTCGAAAAACGCATCCGCACCCGGGTCAAGAAGCAAATGGAGAAGACCCAGAAGGAGTACTACCTCAACGAGCAGATGCGCGCGATCCAGAAGGAGCTCGGGGAGAAGGACGAATTCAAGAACGAGATCCAGGAGCTGGAAGAGAAGATCAAGCAGAAGAAGATGTCGGCCGAGGCCAAGGAAAAGGCCGAGAAGGAGCTGCGCAAGCTCAAGATGATGTCGCCGATGTCGGCCGAGGCCACCGTCGTGCGCAACTACATCGACTGGTTGATCTCACTGCCCTGGCACGAATACACCGACGACAAACTCGACATCAAAGAGGCCGAGAAGGTACTCGAAGAAGACCACTACGGCCTGGAGAAGGTGAAGCAGCGCATCCTTGAGTACCTCGCCGTCCAGTCGCTGGTGGGGCAGATGAAGGGTCCGATCCTGTGCCTGGTTGGCCCGCCCGGGGTCGGCAAGACCTCGCTGGGCAAGTCGATCGCCCGTGCCACCGGGCGCAAGTTCGTGCGGGTGTCGCTCGGCGGCGTGCGTGACGAAGCCGAAATCCGCGGCCACCGGCGCACCTACATCGGCGCGTTGCCCGGCAAGGTGATCCAGAGCATGAAGAAGGCCGGCTCCGGCAACCCGGTGTTCTTGCTCGACGAGGTCGATAAGATGTCGACCGATTTCCGCGGCGACCCCTCGGCCGCGCTGCTCGAAGTGCTCGACCCCGAACAGAACCAGAACTTCGATGATCACTACCTCGATGTCGAGTACGATCTCTCCAAGGTGATGTTCATCACTACCGCGAACACGCTGGACCGGATCCCGCGGCCGCTGCAGGACCGCATGGAGATCATCCGCATCGCCGGCTACACCGAGTTTGAGAAGCTCAACATCGCCAAGCGCTACCTGGTACGCAAGCAACAGGATGCCAACGGCCTGAAGCTGGATAACGTCGATTTCTCCGACAACGCGATCCTCGCCATGATCCGGCACTACACCAAAGAGTCCGGCGTCCGTAACCTTGAGCGCGAGATCGCCTCGATCTGCCGCAAGGTGGCGGTCGATGTCGTCAAGAAGGACAAGAACTTCAAGGTCCACGTCAGCGGTAAGAACGTCAACAAGTTCCTCGGCCCCCCGCGCTACCGCTACAGCAAGGCCGAAGAAGAGCACAAGGTTGGCGTGGTCACCGGGCTGGCTTGGACCGAACTGGGCGGCGAGCTGCTCAATACCGAAGTGACCGTGATGCCCGGCAAGGGCAAGCTGATCATCACCGGCCGGCTCGGGGACGTCATGCAGGAGTCGGCCCAGGCTGCGCTCAGCTACGTCCGCTCGCGCGCCGAAGAGCTCGGCTTGGAGCGCGACTTCTACCAGCGCGTGGATATCCACATCCACGTCCCCGAAGGAGCCATACCTAAGGACGGCCCGTCGGCGGGCGTAACCATGGCTACCGCCTTGGTGTCGGCCCTCACCAAGATTCCTGCCCGGCACGACGTGGCGATGACCGGCGAGGTCACGCTGCGCGGTCGCGTGCTGCCGATCGGCGGTTTGAAAGAGAAGGTCCTGGCCGCGCATCGGGGTGGCATCAAGCTGGTGCTGATTCCGGGAGAGAATGAGAAGGACATCGAGGAAATCCCGCCCGCGATCCTGCGCACGATTCGGATCGAGCTGGTGGAACATATGGACCAGGTGTTGCGCCAAGCACTGATTGTGCAGGATGAGGCCAACTTCCTGGCAAAGAAGGCCGACGGCGGTGCCGAGGCGGCGAAGGTACCGACGACCGCGGCCTTCCCCCCAGAAGTCCCCGAAACCACGGACATTGTGACCCATTGAGGCTTTCTTGACTTGGGCCGGGCCGGTTGTTATGAGTCGCGCCACTTGTGAGAAGAGGACGTGATGACGAAGGCAGAACTGATCGAGTCCGTCGCCAGTAAGGTCGATCTCCCGCGGGCGACGGCCGAACGAGCCGTGAACACGCTCTTCGACGACATTGTGGCCGCTTTGAAGCAAGGAGATAAGGTAAATATCTCGGGGTTTGGGACCTTTGCGATCTCCACTCGTAAAGCGCGCACCGGGCGCAACCCCAAGACCGGCGAGAGTATCGAAATCGCGGCCTCGCGCGCCGCCAAGTTCAAAGCGGGCAAGACGCTGAAGGATTCCCTGAATTGAACGGTTGCCGCTGCCAGCAGCGCTCGGCGGGCGGTTAGCTCAGGGGGAGAGCATCGGCCTTACAAGCCGGGGGTCATCCGTTCAAATCGGATACCGCCCATTATCGGCAGCTTTTGAGAGGAGAGACCGCCGCAGCCCACTAGTTACCGGGGTGGTAGTTCAGCTCGGTTAGAACGCCGGCCTGTCACGTCGGAGGTCGCGGGTTCAAGTCCCGTCCACCCCGCCATTTTGAATGACGACCGAATTGCGGTAAGGCAACGGTGCTCCTGCGGCGACGCTTTGGGTGAAGAGCCATGAGAACGACATACATTGCCAAGCGTGAGGAAGCCTTGGATGCGCGTCGCTGGTACATCATCGACGCTCAAGGCAAGGTGCTCGGCCGACTGGCGACCACGGTTGCCAACCTGTTGCGGGGCAAGGGCAAGCCAACCTTTACCCCGCATGTGGATACCGGCGACTTCGTCATTGTCATCAATGCCGGCAGCCTGAAGCTGACCGGCAAGAAGACCGAGCACAAGCTTTACCGCCGCCATACCGGGTACCCGGGCGGGGTGCGCGAGGTGGTGGCGAGCAAGCTGTTGAGCAGCAAGCCCGAGCGCATCATCCAGTTGGCGGTCACCGGTATGCTGCCGAAGAACCGACTTGGCCGGCAGCTCGCCACGAAACTCAAGATTTATGCGGGCGCGGATCATCCCCACGCAGCCCAACAGCCGCAGCTCATCTCGGTGTGATTGAGGTTCAGCCATGGCAGAACGTGCGAATGCATATGCAGCGACCGGGCGGCGCAAGTCCGCCGTGGCCCGTGTCAATTTGGTTCCCGGTGCCGGACAGGTGACTGTGAATCGCCGCCCGGCCGATGATTACTTCGGACGGCCGACTTCACGCATGGTGATTCGCCAGCCCTTCGAGGTCACCGGCACCGAAGGCCAGTTCGATGTGTCGGCCAACGTTCGTGGCGGTGGTGTCTCGGCGCAAGCCTCGGCCGTGCGCCACGGCATCACTCGGGCACTGTTGTTGGCCAATCCCGAGTTTCGGCCGGCGCTGAAGAAAGCCGGCTTCGTTACCCGCGACCCGCGCGAGGTTGAGCGCAAGAAGTACGGCCGCCACAAGGCTCGCAAGCGGCCGCAGTACTCGAAGCGTTAGTTGGCCGGGGCTCAGCTAGCCAATTTCGCCCGTGTTACGTGCCGCGCTGGCCGACCGCAGCGCGGCGCCAGTTACTCACTCCCTAAGAACAGCGCCAGCCCGGCGACCCCGAACACCACGTTGGCGGTCCAGGCCGCCACGGGTGCCGGCAACACCCCGCCATGGCCGAGCGAGTTGGCCAGCGCCAGAACAACCCAATAGGCAAAGCCGGCTCCCAGCCCGAGAGCAATCACCGCCGCCACGCTGGCGTGGCGGCGCGCGCGCCCGGCCAGCGGAACGCCGACCAACGTCAGCACGAAGCTGGCGCAAGGCACCGCCAGCTTGAGGTGCAGGTCGACCAAATACGCCGAGGCATCAATGCCTTTGCGGGTGAGCGCGGCAATGCGATCGCGCAACATGGTGAAACTCAACTCCTCAGGCTCGCGGTGGACGTCGAGAAAGTCGTCGAGCGTTTCTGCCATCACCACCGAGTTGGCGGCCAGCGCGCGGGTGTTGACCGGGCCCGCGGGCGAGAACACGCGCTCGGTGGCCGGGCTGGTCTCCCACCCCCCTTCGCCCCAGCGCGCCGTCGGGACCTCGATGATGGAGGCCAGTGAGAACGCCTGGTCCAAGCGGTAAATCGTCAGCCCGTGCAAGGTGCTGCGTCCGGCGTCGACGTAGTCGACGTTGTAGAAGCCGTCGCGGCCGTGGTACCAGATTTCGCGGTCGCTGAGCAGGCCGCGCTGCGGCCGCTTGCGGATCTCGACCACGTTGACGTACTGAAACTTGCGCGAGCAGTAGGGCACCACGGTTTCTTCCCACAGCCAGGTTCCGGCGCTGATCAGCGCCGTCAGGCCCAGCAGCGGCGCGGCCATTTGCCCGAGACTGACTCCGAGCGCGCGCAAAGCGATGATTTCGTTGCGCCGTGAGAGCGAGCCCAAGCTCAACAGTACGGCCGCCAGCACCGCCGGTGGCATCACCTGCGTGATCATCAGCGGGATCTTGAACAGGAAGTAACGCGCCGCCAGCACCGGCGTGGCTTCGTTGCGCAGCAGGATGTCCAGCCGATCGAAGAAATCAACGATCAGGTAGAGCGCCACAAAGCAGAGCAACACCGGGGCGAAGAACGACCAGAATTCCCGCGCCACGTAGCGGCTGATAACACCGGAGAGCATCGTCGGAGCGGGGCCTAGGCGTTCGGGCTCAGCCGCGCCGCCCAGCGGGCGCGCAGTGCCAGCAGCCAGTGATCTAGGCGCGTCAAGCTCGCCAGGCTGGTCTCGCGCGCGGCGCGCCACAGCAGCATCACTCCAAGTGTGGCCAAGACCGCGTTGGCGATCCACATCGAGATCACCGGCGGCAAGTGGCCCCGCTCGCCCAGGCTCTCGCCCAAGGAGAGCATGAGATAATAGGCGAGAATCAACAGCAGGCTGGTGGAAAAGCCGCGCGCGCGCACCGCCCGCGTCGGCTGGACCCCGAGCGGGACGCCGACTGCGGCGAACACCAAGCAAGCAAAAGGAATGGCGAACTTGCGGTGGAACTCCACTTGCTCCGCTAGCGCCGGCTTGCCGCCCTCGGCCCTGGCCGCGATGGCGTGGCTCAACTCGGCCAGCGTCATCTCACTCGGCTCGCGCTCGCGACGGTGCACCCGTGCCAGCGCGGTGTCGAGGTCGAGGCTGATGTCATAGACGCTGAAGTCGGTCTTGCTGTAACTGCGCCCGCTCGGGTCGAAGCTGTGCATGCTGCCGTCAAGCAGGCGCAGCGTCAGCGTCTGGGTCGCCTCGTTGTTGACCACGATGCCGAGCTTGGCGAACACGGTGTTGCGCTGCGCCGGCTCGCGCGTGTCCGAGATCAGTATCCCTTTGAGCGTCGTCCCCGGCGGCTCGATCTCCTCCACGTAGATCACCAGGTCGCTGAAGTCATCGTTGAATACCTGCTCGCGAATGCCGGCACTGGCGCGGATTTTCGCCACTTCATACAGGCCGTCACGCAGCATGCGATTGCCCCACGGGCGCGCGTAGATCGACAGCCCGAGCGTGATGCAGTAGACCACGGCGGCGATCACTGCGACCGGGCGCAACAACTGATAGAGGCTGATGCCCGAGGTGTGCAGCGCTACCACCTCGCTGTCCGAGGAGAGCCGGCCGAAGGCGACCAGTATCCCCAGCAGCAGGGCCATGGGCACGGTCACTTCGAGGAACGCCGGCATGATGTACGAGAACAGCTTGGCGACCTGCCATAACGGCACGCCGCGGTTGACCACCAGCTCGACTAACTTGAGAATGCGTGCGATCAGGAGAATGACGGTGAACACCCCGAGACCCAGCACAAAGGGCACAAGGATTTCCCGGGTGATGTAGCGGTTGATGGTGCGCACTTAATAGGATCGTAATGAAACGCCGGTTCTTTGTAAATCAACGCGGCGGTGCGCCCGCTAGCGCCGGCCACTGCGTTTATGGTGTCCACGCGGTCAGCGCTCGGCTGGCCGCCGCCCCGCCGCAAGTGCAGGATCTGATGGTGCGCGAACAGCCCTCGACCCGGCTGGCGGCGCTGGTGGCTGCCGCCACGCGCCACGGCGTACCCGTGCGGGTTGTGCCGGCGGCGGCGTTGCGTGAACTATGCGGCAGCGATGAACATCAAGGGGTGGTGGCCCGGGTGCCGCCATTTCGCTACGCCGACTTGGAAGCGGTGCTGGCCCGCGGCTGCGAGCGCGTTTTGGTGCTCGATCACTTGCGCGACCCGCACAACTTCGGAGCCCTGCTGCGCACCGCCGAAGCAGCCGGGGTCGGTGCGGTCGTGATCCCTAAAGACGGCGCGGTCGGTGTGACTGCCGCGGTCGAAAAAGCCGCGGCCGGCGCCGCGTTGCGCGTGCCCGTCGCACTGGTGGTCAATGTGGCGCGCACTCTGCAACAACTTCAAGCGGCCGGTTACTGGATCATCGGGCTGGCGGCCAACGCCGGCAGCGAGCTCTTCGAGTTCGACCCGCCGCCGCGGCTGGCGATCGTGCTCGGCGGCGAAGCAGGCCTGCGCCGCCTGGTACAAGAGCAGTGTGACGTGCTGCTGCGCGTGCCGATGACAGGTCAGACCGAGTCGCTCAACGCCTCAGTGGCGGGAGCGCTGGCGATGTATGCTTTGCGACCTCGCAACCGGCCAACTTGACTTGTTGCCGGGGCTCGGCCAAGAACCACAAGCTGTTTTCGGAAAGCGGATGCCTTGCGGGGTATAAGCCCATCGGTTCTTTTCGGCGTGCTCGGCCTGTGCACGCTAGCGGCGTTGCCGCCGGCGCGCGCCGCCTTTGTCCCCGGCGACGTCAACGGCGACGGCGAGGTCAGCATCGCCGACTTGCGTGATCTGGTCGTGGAGATTTTCGACGGCGACGGTGACGACGTGGCCGGCGTCGCCGGCGGCGACTTCGTCGGCGGCCCCGGGGCTGACGCAAATCAAGACGGCAGTATCACTGCTGCCGACTTCGCTCTCACCGTCTGGGTGCAACCTGGGCTCACTCCGGCGCTGCCGACTACCTCCGCCACCCACCAGCCTTCGCCCACACCAACCGTGACCTCAACACCCAACCTGACGCAGCCGACCGCCAGCGCGACGGCGACGGCCTGCATCTCTGAGGGTATCCCGCCGCTACGAGTGGGCTCGCCGGAAGTCATCGGCGGTGCCTTGGTCGCGGGCGATTGCAGCAACCATGGCACCGGAGGAAGGCCGGGGGATGTCTTCGCCGTCTCGGCCGCTCCGGGGCAGGCCGTCACCATCGCCGTCACCGCCACCGACTTCACCCCGCGCGTCATTATTCACGACGCCAATGGCTACTTCGGGCGCCCGTGGCTGCGCCCGCCACTCGAGTTCCTCGTCACGACCAGCCGGCCCTACGAGTTCGTGGTCACCAGTCAGGCACCGGGAGCTATGACCGGGGCGTACACCGTGACCGTCAGCGTGCGCAATTGCCCGAGTGCCCGCAACCTGACCAGTGGTGGCCGCGTCAGCGCGACCTTGAAGGATACCGACTGCCCAGACCCGGCCAGCCCGTCCACACCGGCGCACCGTTACACGTTTTCGGCCGCCGCGGGTTCGGCGGTCGAGTTCAGAATGACGACCTCGCCGGCCAACGAGGATGTCCCGGACCCCTTCCTCACCATCTACGGCCCCAAGCCGACTGAAGACGCTTTCACTGGCATCGAGATCGCGGAGGACGAAGAAAGCGGCGGCGAAGTCGAGAACGGGACTACCGATGCGCTGCTGTCGTTCTACGCCGTGCAAAGCGGGACTTACACGGTGGTGGCGACCGGCGGTAGCGGGCCTTACAACGTGTCGTTCTCGACCCGCACCTGCACCGCTGTGCCGGTCTCGGTCTCAGATCAGCCGCGCACGGTTTCGGGTACGCTGACGGGCGCATCATGTCCGGCCCCGTTCCCGCTGGTGCGCGCCGAGAAGGGCGAATTCAATACGCGGGCCGAGATGTGGTCGCTGACGGCCGACGCCGGCGATGTGCTGGCCTTTAACATGAACTCGCTCGACTTCGATGCTCAGCTTTACTTGCTGGAACCGGGCCAGAGGGTTGTTGCGGCCGACGACGACAGCTCAGAAGACAGCGGCAGCGATGCCCAGCTGGCGTTTACTGCGCCGCAAGCCGGTACCTACACCGTGATTGCCGCCAGCAATGACGCCTACATCACTCAGGACGATTCCACCGGCAGCTATTCACTGACTGCGCAGAAGTGCCCGGCAACGCCGCTCTCGCTCGACACGCTCACAGCCGGCAGCCTCGCGTTGTCGGACTGTCACGGCCAGGGAGGGGCGTTGATCAAGAGCTACAAGCTCGACTGCCGGCCCGAGCTCGGTTGTGGGCCAAACCAGTTTGTGACCGCGACCATGGCGGCGGCCGCGGACTCCTTCATCGATCCCGCGCTACAGTTGATCGAGCCGAGCGGGCACAGGCTGGCTAACAACGACGATCCGTTCTTGCTGGGAACATCGCTGAACGCCCGCGTGAGCCGGGTGCTGCCCGAGGCGGGAACGTACTTCCTCACCGCGAGTTCGTTTCAAGATTGGTCGGAGGGCGGCTTTGCCGTGCGGGTGCAGCGCTGCCGCACTGCGGCGGCAGCCGCGGGAACCGTAACCGGAGAATTCCGCGACGATGACTGCGAACTCGCGGGTGACGGCGAAGACCCCGGGCCGAAGTTCAACGTCTTCACTATCCCGACCAACACCAACCAACTCCTCTCGCTGGTGCCACCGGAGGATGCTTGCGCCTTGGTGGCAAGTCCGGACGGGTTGCAGGGCCCGGGACCCGAATGTTCTTCCGAATTCCTCGCCATGCCCCTGGCTCAGGCTGGAACGACCGCGCTCATGATCGCCGCTCCCGACTCGGGCTTTCGTGGCCAGTACACGTTTGCGGTGCAAACATGCCCGGCCTCCGGAGTGCTGAGCTTTGCCTCGTCCGCGGTCGGCTTCGTCACCGGCACGGAATGTCGCGACGCGAGCACTGCTCCAGCAGACTTCTACTTGATCCGCGCTCCTCGTGAGCTGACGATGTTCAGCGAGGGATTGAGCGCTAACCTGACGCGCTCGTTCAACGGCGGCTCGGTGGTGGTCGACGCGACCGGGGTCTACGGGGTAGCGAACAAGATCACGGAGAACTCCGAGGAGATGTTCGCCTTTGGCGCCGATCTCGGTATTGGCTTGGCAGTGCGGCCAGCGGATCCCGCGGCCACCGGCAGCTACACCATCGCGGTCGATCCGGCCAATTTCAGTCGCTGAGACGCTGCGGTGGCGGGCGGCTGAAGAAATTTATCGGCCATTTTCGCTTGACCCGTACAAGCACCGTGCTCTATATGCCTGTGCTGCGTGCAGCTTCTGATGCAAGGTGTGAGTGGAGTGGCCAGGTGGTGCCTAACAGTAAGCGCTTTGAGATAGCGGTTGCGCTGGCATCGTTCATCGCCGTGATGGCGGTGGCGGCCGCTGGCTGCGGCGGTGGCGGCGGCGGGGCGGCCGGCGGTGGTGTTTCGCTGCAAGCTGTGTGGGAGAGGTCGAACCTCACGCGCGGCGCGCGGCTGGGCTCGTTTGATGGCTCAGCCGAGCTGCCGCCGAGCGTGCGCACGGTGGAGGTGCGGATCGAGGGAGCCGGCTTCATCATGCGCAGGTTCTTTGATCCCGCGATTACCCGCTCCGCGGAGATCGACGACGTTCCGGTCGGACCGGTAAATGTCAGGGTGCTTGGCTACGACGTGGCCGGATACGACCTTGAGTACGAGCGCCAGCTCGGCCTGCCAGGGAGCGGGCTCACACCTTCGTACGCCAGCGACCGGGTAGCTGTGATCGTTTACCCGGGCCGGGTTACGGATGCGGGTGAGGTCGCTGTGCTGGCGCGCCCGTTCGTGGCGGAGTTCTCGCCAGTACCAGGCGCCGACGAGGTCTTGCGCAACGCACCGGTCTCCTTCGCCATCGTCACCGCGCGCGGTGACATCGACCGCAGCAGTGTCACCGTCCACGTGGCCGGCGAGCTGCAAGTCGAAGCCGGAGTCGCCCGATCCGGCGCGTTGCTCGAAGCCTGCGCCGATGACGGGCCCGCCCCGTGTGCCGTTCCCGGCCGTAATATGCGCGGATTTCGCTTCCTCAGCGGCACGCCTACCTTCCCGGCTCTGAGCGACATCAGAGTGCGAGTTAGAGCCACAGACAACAGCACGCCGCCGCGTCGTATGGACCCAGAACCGTTCGAATACGGCTTCACTACCGGCACCGAGGTTGTGACCTCGACGCCGACTGGCACGGTGACCAACACTCATACCCCCAGCGTGACTTCGACGCGCCCGCCGACACTGACGCCAACGGCAACCCTGACCGATACCGCCACGCCAACCGCCACCGAGACTCTCACCGCGACCGCCACCGAGGTTCCAACGGTCACTCCCACCAGTAGCCCGAGCGTGACCTCGACGGCGTCCCCGAGTGCAACCGCGACCGCTACGGCAACAGCCAGCGACACCCCGACGGCGACGGTGACCGAGACGGCGACCGAAACTCCGAGCGAGACGCCCACCGACACGCCGACCACGACGGCAACCGAAACCCCGAGCGAGACGCCCACCGCCTCTCCCAGCGAGACGCCAGTGCCGACCGACACGCCGGTGGCGACGCCTACGGCAACAGCTGCCGATACGGCCACGGCGGCGCCGACAGAAACAAGCACGGCAACTGCAACGGAGACGGCGTCGCCATCGCCGACCCCCACGGAATCAGCGACTGCATCGGCAACGGTGACGGTGACCGAAACGCCGGCACCGACCGCCACGGCGGCACCGCCGCCTGGCACATACGTCGTCACCACGCTGCTGAACGACGGCGAGGGCTCGCTGCGCGCCGCCATTATCGCCGCCAACAGCGACGGCATCCCCAGCCGCGTTCTCTTCGCCCCCGAGTTGATCGGCGCCACCATCGAGTTGAACGACGCCCTTCCGGCTCTGGCCGCAGACGCCACCGTGATCGACGCTAGCTTTGGCTTGGCACAGCCGTGCGTGGCCGTTGCTGGGCCTGCCGATGGGCCGGTATTCGAGGTCACCGCCCAAGGTATCGAAATTCGTGGGTTGGCTCTGATTGCCGCCGGCGGCGGCGTGCTCTTGAACGAGCACTCCGCTGATGCGCTCATCGCCGCTAACTACATCGGTGTGGCGCTCGATGGCACCACCGCGGTTCCCAACCTGGGCCCGGGCGTGGAGGTCGGCGGTGCCGGCCACCGCATCGAGCACAACGTTATCTCGGCCAACATAGATGACGGTATCGTGGTCGAGCTGGATGCGACCGACACGGTGATCGCTGGCAACACTATTGGCGCCTCGGCCAACCGACTGCACCCGCTTGGCAACGCCGGCAGCGGCATCTTCGCTTTAGGCGATCTGGTCATCGGTGGCACCGCCGGTAACTTGATCGTGAATAACGGGCTTAGCGGCATACTGTTGCTCGGACTCGACGGCTCGGTCCACGACGTAACTATTGCCGGCAACGACATTGGCTCAGCCGCTCTCGGCGGCAACGAAATGGACGGCATCACCATTATCGAAGCGGTGAACGTCACCGTCGGTGGCCCCGGCTCGGCCGCCAACCGGATTCACTACAACGCCGCCTTCGGTGTCAGTATCTACGGTGCGCTCGCCACCGGCGTGCAACTGCGGCAGAACTCCATCGCCAACAACGCGGGTCGCGGCATAGTCCGCGGCGACCGGGCGGAAGAGCTGGTCGGCCCGCCGGTCATCTTCGGCGCCGGCGGCGTCATCGTGGGCTCTGCCGAGCCCGGCGCCACGGTCGAGCTGTTCATGACCGGTACGCCGCCGGACGCCAGCGGTGCCGGCGAGGGCGAGACGTTCATCGAGAGCGCGATCGCTAACGAGGAAGGCTTGTTCGTCTTCTTGTTGGTGGCCGCGGAACCTATAACGGTGACCGCAACTCAGACCAATGCAGGAAACAACACCAGCGAGTTCGCCTTGAACCTAGAGGTCGCCCCGCTGCTGCCTACGACAACGCCGACTGAAACGCTGCCGCCAAGCCCGACTACTACCTACACACCGGAACCGGCGGCGACAGATACGCCGCTGCCCCCAGACACCGACACACCAACCCCGACTGCAACGGCGTCGCCAACGCCGAGCGAGACGGCGTTAGCAACCGAAACGGCTACCCCCGCCGCAACCGAAACGCTGTCCCCAAGCGCAACGCCAACAGTTACCGAAACGCCAGCCCTCCCGCCGACGGAAACGGCGCCGCCGACTGACACGCCGGCGGCAACCGAAACGGCCACCGCACCTGCACCCGAGACCGAGACCCCGACCGATACGCCGACGATCACGCCGACCGCAACCGCGCCGCCGACTGATACGCCGGCGGCGACCGAAACGGCCACCGCGCCTGCGCCCGAGACCGAGACCCCGACGGCTTCGCCGACCGATACGCCGGCAGTCACACCGACGGAGACCGCGCCGCCTACCGACACGCCGGCGGCGACCGAAACGGCCACCGCGCCTGCGCCCGAGACCGAGACCCCGACGGCTTCGCCGACCGATACGCCGACGATCACGCCGACGGAAACCGCGCCGCCGACTGACACACCGGCGGCAACCGAAACGGCCACCGCGCCTGCGCCCGAGACCGAGACCCCGACGGCAACGCCGACCGATACGCCGACGATCACGCCGACGGAAACCGCGCCGCCGACTGATACGCCGACGCA